>NZ_JAQMTM010000029.1:0-14007 GCF_028331085.1 Anabaena sp. CS-542/02 | reverse complement strand
TAATCCTACGATATCAAGTATTGAATTAAGACTATTGCCAACGCGAAAACCAAGCAATGATAGCGGTAGTCTTTCTTGTAAATCTTAAGAGAAATATCGCGTCTGGCTAAGGCGTGCAAGTCTACACCAGGGATAACCGCCCCCATGCTCCCGTTGAAGTAGAAAGTAAAGTCTAGCTTTGTCTAGGTTTTATATAGCAGAAAACACAAGAGGTAATTATGGCTCATAAGAAAGGAACAGGTAGTACTCGTAACGGTCGGGACTCTAATGCTCAACGCTTGGGAGTCAAGCGCTACGGTGGTCAAACCGTACTAGCGGGAAACATTCTCGTACGTCAACGGGGAACCAAATTTCACCCTGGTAACAATGTTGGTATTGGTAGCGATGACACCTTGTTTGCCTTAGTTGATGGTTTAGTAGCCTTTGAAAGAAAAGGTAAAAACCGCAAAAAAGTTAGTGTTTATCCAGTTCCAACCCCAGCAGAGACAGCTAGCGTTTAGATGTGCTTGGGTGGGTAATCCCCACCCTCTCCAACCACTACATATACCCTGAAGATACCAAGTGTAGTAAGTGACCGCAACCTAACCCCCCTAATGAAAAGAGCAAGATAATTAAAAAAGCTTGTAATTGTGTGAGACGAGCGGTTTGACAGTCAATTCTCCCTAAGATACCCGCACAAATAATCAGCAACATATCCAGAAATATACCATACCAAGCCAGCATCAGAAAAAACAATAAAGCGCCAAGAGTGGCAACAGTAAAAGACCTGAGATTTGAGCTAACTAATAGACTGGAATATTTTGAGATTACCGACACAGAAACAGTTAAGCTCGCCACTAAAACTAAAATAGCTAATATAAGTAATATCCACAGGTAAAGAGTGGCGTTATTATCGGATAATACCCAGCCCAATCTAGTGTAAGTCAGTGAGACGAGGAATAAAGAAATCCAAGGCAGTGTTTTCAAACTAACATTCAATCTAAGATGAGTTGGCCTAACCATTATAGAATCATTAATTCGGTGATTAAATCCATACAAACATCCTTGAATTTGCGCGTTCCAGTCGTGATGTTCTCCAGTGCGATATCAGCAAATATTTTCCCAGTGATGCAAGATAAGATAAAAACAGATTCTTATTCAGAAGATCATGCAAGCATACAAACTCAAAGGAAAAATTGATTCATCTGGTAACTTAGTAATTACCGAACCACTGAATTTACCTCCTGGAGATGTGGAAATTGTAGTTTGGCAAGAAGCTACTGAGACGCTTGATAATACCACAACCCCAGCAAGGGAATCAGCACCAGAAACACCTAGAAGACGAACCAAAATCAAAGCTTTGCAAAACTGGTTTGAAAAAACCCAACCAGCACCTCCTGATTTTGATCCAGATCAAGCTAGATGGGAATATTTAAAGGAAAAACATAATCTGTGAAAGTATTGCTTGATACTAACATAATTATAGATATTGCTCTAGAACGACAGCCTTACTTCACTAATAGCGAAACAATTTTAGAATTTGTTGAACAGGGGCAAATAGAAGGCTACATTTCAGCATCAACTATTAGTGACCTTTACTATATTATCCGTAAACAGAAGGGTCGAGATTTAACTATTGAGTTTTTGCAAGAAATACTTATTTTCTGTCAAATTGCTACGGTAAATCAGGTTGTAATTACAATGGCTTTCACAACCCATTTTAAGGATTTTGAAGATGCCATTCAATACTCCACTGCGGTAGTCAATCAATTAGATGCGATTATTACCCGTAATCCTCAAGATTTTCCGGTCGTGACACCTCGAATTCTCAGTCCTGACCAATTGATTGAGGAATTAACCAACTCTCCTTGACTGACTTAAACAACTAATTTGGGGTTTGAGATTGAAAATCAATCTCTGCTTTGTATTGCTTCAGCTGTTCCTGAATCGCGTGTTGGTCGTCACCAGTGAGCAAAACAATCATCCTTTCACCCCCCGTGATTGCCGTAATTGGCTGCTAACAGTATAAGTTCAATAGGTTATGATGCACTTACTCAGAAAAATTAACAACTTCCAGGGGAATAATGGTACAAACTAGTTAAATATTTGCGTAAATATTTGTAAACTATTAACAGCCCAGCAGCCACACGTCACATCTTGTTAAGGACTGATCATGAAACAACTTGTAATCGCGGAGCGCGTAGGCCTAATTGGCCACATCGTGTCAATGGTCTTTGGATTGGTAGGCATACTAATAGTAGTACCGAATGCCGAAGTAATTTTCCATTTCTCTGAAATTGGACAAACTGCCATGCAGTGGAGTATGGCTGGGGGTGGTGTGGTCTATATGATCTTGGGAACCGCAGCTGTATTTTTGTATGGTTTACGCACCTTGGGGTTAGGGAGAATTTTGGCATTTATGCTGCCAGCAATATTGATTTCCCTGACCAGTGAACTACTGGGAACCAGTACAGGATTTCCTTTCGGTCACTATAGCTATTTGAGCGGCTTGGGCTATAAAATTTCTGGTTTAGTGCCCTTCACAATTCCCCTATCATGGTTTTATTTGGGATGCGTTTCTTACCTACTAGCCCGTGCTGGGTTAGAAGTGGACACAAAACCCAGCTGGTGGCGACATATTGTTGCTATTGCTTTAGGTTCCTTGTTGTTGACTTCCTGGGATTTTGTGCTTGATCCTGCCATGAGCCAAACTTCTCTACCCTTCTGGTATTGGCATCAACCGGGGGCTTTCTTTGGAATGCCTTATCAAAACTTTGCGGGTTGGTGGGGTACTGGTGCAGTGTTTATGACCGTCTCCGCCTTACTATGGAAAAACAACCCCATCAAATTTGAGCGATCGCAGCTGAATGTACCCTTAATAGTATATTTAGCCAACTTTGGCTTTGCTACAGTCATGAGTTTAGCGGCGGGATTCTCCATCCCCGTAGTATTGGGCTGTTTCCTAGGAGTAGGTCCAGCACTAGCACTGTGGTTAAAAGGGTCAGCAGTATCTAACCAAACTGATACCCAATCAACCACCAACCAAATTTCAGTGGCAAACATCAAAGTTGCCTTGAAATAAAATTAGGGGACAGGAAGACTACCGAAGACAACCAAAAACTCATGTCTCCTGCCCAATTTTTTGTGTAATCACCATTTTCATTGCTAGATATTTTTATTGTGGAAAACGCTTTAACAGTAGAAAGCGTCATAACTTTTCTATTGCTACTTATTCAAATACCAGCAACGGCGATTTTACTTTCCCGTCTGTTGAAGGGGCCAAGAAGGTATCCCCCCATATCACCCCAACAGCCAACCCCAGAACTCCTGGGTACTGTGAGCGTTGTAGTTCCCACCCTTAACGAAGCCCTGCGCATTAGTCCTCTGTTATCTGGCTTGAGCCGCCAAAGTTACGAAGTGCGGGAAATTATTGTCGTAGACAGTAATTCCCAAGATGGAACCCCGGACTTAGTGAAAACTGCACAGCAGCAAGACCCGCGCTTTCGGTTAATCACAGATGACCCCTTACCCCCTAATTGGGTAGGTCGTCCCTGGGCTTTACATAACGGATTTTTGTATAGTTCCGAAGCAAGTAAGTGGTTTCTGGGGATGGATGCTGATACCCAACCACATCCCGGACTAGTTGCTAGTTTAGTCACAACCGCAGAAGCCCAAGGATATGATTTAATTTCCCTCTCACCCCAGTTCATTCTCAAGTATCCCGGTGAATGTTGGCTGCAACCAGCATTATTAATGACTTTGCTTTATCGCTTCGACCCGGCGGGAATTACCACCACCCAGCCGGAAAGGGTTATGGCTAATGGTCAATGCTTTTTGTGTCGCCGTTCTGTTTTGGCTGCCGTCAGTGGTTATACTAGTGCCAGTAGTTCTTTTTGTGATGATGTCACCTTAGCGCGACATATTGCACAGCAAGGGTTTAAAGTCGGCTTCCTGGATGGCTCCCAGGTGCTCAAGGTGCGGATGTATGAGGGAGCAAGAGAAACTTGGAAGGAATGGGGTCGCAGTCTGGATTTAAAAGACGCATCTCTACCTGGTCAAGTGTGGGGCGATTTATGGTTACTCTGTGCAGTGCAAGGTTTACCTGTATTCCTCGTCCCTACTTGCTTGTTACTTTCCTCCCCACCCCTATTATTGGGGTTAAATGTATTTCTGTTGGTGATTCGTTTTGCCCTGGTTTTTGCGATCGCACCTTCTTACGATCGCAAAACGGCTCAAGGTGGTTGGTTATTTTGGCTTTCTCCCTTAGCTGACCCTCTAGCTGTATTACGAATCTTCCTCTCAGCATTGCGCACCCCCAGGGAATGGCGGGGGAGGAAGTATAACTGATTGCTTAGTTATATTTCATTTTCCGTTTCTAGGCGATCGCCTCGTTCTAACTCCCAGAGAATTTGATTTCCTTCTCGTCTTACCCGTGACACAATCCAGTTCCGCCAGCGCCACTCGTCTCCCCGACTAGTGACCGCGCTGGCGTGGACATCCATCAAGTCTGCTAATTCCGAACTGGTAATTAAATAGCCTTTTTCCGAAATCTCGTCAGCTATACGCAGAGTCTCCACCAAGTTTCTCAGTTGTTTGACCCTGGTTGTCGATAGTTGTTCTTCATTTATGGCCGCCTCTGTTAAGGTGGATGGTTCCATGGCATTTATATCTGACATAAAAGTACTTTTATCTTGTGTACTTTTGTGAAGTATTCTAGATTTAGACTCTTGACAGGCTACCTTTTCCCAGTCTCCTTCACCTAAAGAATGTAAAGATTTGTAGGAATCAGTAGGAGATAATTCTTGTAGAGATGGGATTTGACCGCTAGCAAATGAGCGAGCAATCACATCACACCGCTCGTTACCTATGTTACCAGAATGTCCGCGCACGTGCTGCCAATTTATTTGTGGAGTATTCAGTTGATCGAGAATTTCTAACAGGTCTTGGTTCTGGACGGGTTTACCATCAGATTTTTTCCAGCCTTTTTTTTTCCATCCTGGTAACCACTTGGTGACACAGTTGATCAGATATTCACTATCGGTATACAGGATAATGGGTTCACCTTGTCCAGATTCATGGAAGAATTTTAAAGCAGCGATCGCCGCTGTCATCTCCATCTTATTATTAGTCGTATAATTTGCAGCATCACCCATTTCATGAACTGCGCCATCAGTGAAATAAGCTACCACACCCCAACCCCCAGGACCAGGGTTACCAGTGCAAGCGCCATCAGTGTATATACTTTTAATTGTGCGTTGGTTGGACATAGTGCGGATTTGAGCAAATATGGAACCTGACCCCACCTCCTCCTAAGAGTCAAGGAGAGATGAGAAACCTTTTGTTGTATGTTACTTAATTCCCACTCCCAGCAGTGGAGATGAGGATTACTCCTCAAGTGATCTAAGATGATTGGGTATTCTCTATTTTGTTACCAGTCACGCCATGATTGAAGTCGAACATCTGTGTAAAACTTACGGTTCTACCCCAGCTATTCATGATGTTACCTTTAGCGTCGAACCAGGGGAAATTTTAGGATTTCTGGGACCCAATGGTGCGGGTAAAACTACAACCATGCGGATTTTAGCCGGTTATTTACCAGCTACCAAGGGTAAAGCCGCAATTGCTGGCTTTGATGTTCATGAAAATTCCCTCGCAGTTCGCCAACGCATTGGTTATTTACCGGAAACACCACCGTTATATCCAGAAATGACCGTGGAGGGATTCTTACATTTTGTCGCACAAATTAAAGGTGTTCCCCCTGGCGATCGCACCCAGAAGGTCACAGCAGCGATTAAACGCTGTAACTTAGAAGATAAACGCCAAGTAATTATCCGCAAACTATCTAAAGGATACCGCCAAAGAGTCGGCATTGCTCAAGCCATCGTCCACGACCCACCAGCAATTATTTTAGATGAACCCACCGTGGGACTTGACCCCCGACAAATTATTGAAGTCCGCAATTTAATTAAAAGTCTCGCTGGTACTCACACCATTATTCTGTCTACCCACATTTTGCCAGAGGTGAGTATGACTTGTAGCCGTGTCGCCATTATCAACGGGGGTAAAATTGTCGCCACCAACACACCAGAAAACCTCATGACCCAGTTATCAGGTGGGTCAGCATATGAAATAGAAATTGAGGGAGATGGTGATTTAGCAACACAAACTTTGCAAAATATCCCCGGTGTAAGTCTGGTAGAATCTGTTTCTAGTAATCATCCATGTGATGACAACCGCGCCCACCTGCGGGTAATTTCCCAACCAGGAATGGAAGCGGGAAAAGATATTGCTGCAACATTAGTCACTGCGGGTTGGCGATTACATGAAATGCGACGTGTCAGCGCTACCCTAGAAGATGTATTTTTGCAATTGACTACAGCAGAAAAAAATCTAGATTCAGATTCACCAAACTAAGGAGCCTTAATGGGTATAGTGCTGAGTAATATTATTGCCATTTATCGCCGAGAGTTACAGAGTTATTTTATCTCCCCCTTAGCCTATGCGATCGCCAGTGTATTTTGGTTGATAGCCGGGTTATTCTTTGTCACAATTTTAGTAGGGCCTGATGGGATTTTACCAACAGTTGCCCAAGTAGACCTCCAAGGACAACAACTAAATATACCAATACCACCCATAGATGTTCCCTATGAATTTATCCGTGCATTCCTGGATAGATTGGGGTGGCTACTGTTATTTATTTTACCAATAATTTCTATGGGATTGTATGCCGAAGAACGCAAGCTGGGTACTTTGGAACTGTTAGCCACCTCACCAGTGACTAACTGGGCGGTAGCAGTAGGTAAATTATTGGGTGTACTCACATTCTTTACCACCCTGATTGTACCCTTATTTATCTTGCAGGCGATCGCCATCAGTGCATCTAACCCACCTATGTCGCCCACAATTACCTTACTAGGGAATTTGGGCTTAATCTTACTAGCTGCGGCAATATTATCATTAGGAATGTTTATTTCCTCCCTGACCGACAGCACTATTTTATCTGCTGTCCTCACCTTCGCGGTAATTTTATTATTATTGTTTGTTGATGTGATTGCTAAGGGGATCGGTGGAACCATGGGAGAAATAATAGGTCATTTCTCATTATTAAAACATTACAATACCCTGATTCAAGGTATTTTCGATAGCAGCGCCGTGATTTTATTCAGTAGTTATATATTCTTGGGTATATTTCTCACGGCCCAGTCAATTGATGCACTGCGCTTTGGGCGGCGGTAATTAGGGAAACAATGACTAATCAGTAATTACAAATGAAAATTATCAAAAAAAACCAACCGGTAAAATACTTATTTTTTTTAGGATTATTTTTACTTGCTGTCGGGTTAACATCTGGAATAGTAGGGGAAACCTGGGGAATCATCCCCTTGATATTCCTGATTGCAGGAACTATTACCCTTGGTTTGTGGATAGTATTGCAAACTCAGCAAAATCAATGGTGGAATAGTCGTTCCACCCAAGCAGGTACTAATGCTCTCATTGCCATTGTAGCTGTATTTGCAATTGTGGGGTTACTTAACTTCTTAGGCACTCGTTATTACCTGCGTCAAGACTTAACAGAAACCCAATTATTTAGCCTAGCACCTCAATCTCAAGAATTAGTCAGGAGGTTAGAAAAACCAGTTAAAATATGGGTATTTGATGTTAACAGAAATCCCCTAGACAAGGAACTACTAGAAAACTATCGGCGAGAAAGTTCCAAGTTTGAATTTGAGTATGTAGACCCCCAAGCTAGACCAACCCTAGCAAACAAATTTGGTGTTCAAGATTATGGGGAAGTGTACCTAGAATCTGGAGATAACCGCCAATTAGTCCAAAAACTAAATACCAATGAACGCCTGTCAGAAATTAGATTAACAAATCGTCTGCAACAACTTAACAGTACAAGCACAACTCCAGTTTACTTTGTGCAAGGTCATGGCGAACATTCCTTAACATCAGGTCAAGGGGGAATTTCACAAGCCATTCAGGGATTAAGCAATATAAATTATACTGGTTCACCACTGAATTTAGGAGAAAAATCTCAAGTTCCAAAAGATGTATCTGTTGTAGTCGTAGCTGGTCCCAAACGAGAATTATTTGATAGCGAAGTCAAGGCTTTACAAGATTATCTGAATGGTGGTGGAAATGTCCTATTAATGATTGACCCCAATACTAAGACTAATTTCGACAGTTTACTTAAAGAATGGGGTGTTATTTTAGACAATCGTTTAGCCGTGGATGTTTCCGGATCTGCTGTAGGACTAGGCCCAGCTGTTCCGATTGTCACAGATTATGGACAACATCCCATTACACAAGACTTTGGTAATGGTATTTCCTTTTATCGATTAGCAAGACCTTTAGAAATTAACCCTGTAGCTGGAATTAAATCAACCATCTTACTACAAACTAAACCCTATCCTGACAGTTGGGCTGAAAGCGACCAGGAAAGCGAAAAATTAGAGTTTAACCCCGAAACAGATATCCCCGGACCTCTGACTTTAGGTGTGGCTTTGACTAAAACAATACCAACCACACCCACTGAAGGGGAAGAAAAACCCCCAGCACCGACGATGGAATCCCGGTTAGTAGTGATTGGAGATTCGGAATTTGCTACTGATGGCTTATTTCAACAGCAACTGAATGGAGATGTGTTTCTTAACTCCGTGACTTGGTTAAGTCAACAAGACCAACAACCCCTTTCTATTCGCCCCAAAGAACCCAGAAACCGCCGCATTAACTTGAGCGTCCTGCAAACCACTCTGTTAGCACTCTCATCTTTATTACTATTACCATTATTGGGGTTAGTAACGGCGGCTATTATTTGGTGGAAGCGGAGATAATCAAGACATATGAAATTACCACGCACAACTTTAGTTTTAATGTTTCTGGCTGTGGGTTTGGGTGGTTTTGTCTATTTCTATGAAATTAAAGGTACAACCGAGCGAGAACAATTACAGGCGCAAAAGCAGCAAATTTTTACCTTTACACGAGATGATATACAATCTCTGACCATTCAGAAACAAGATATCACCGTCAGCTTAGAACGCAACACCCCATCAACACAACCGCAATGGTTATTAACATCTCCTTCCATAGAACCAGCTAATGATGCGATCGTTGCTTACTTAACCAATTTATTAGTTAATGGTGAAAGCGATCGCACATTAGAAGTTACACCTAATCAATTAGAGGAATTTGGTTTTAGTCAACCCTTAGCCACGATTAATATTAAGTTGAAAAACCAGAAAACACATGAGCTAATTTTAGGTAACCCTGACTTTAACAGTCGTTTTTTATATGCTCAAACTGACGAGAATCAAGAAGAAAATGGTAAGATAAATGTCATACTTGTATCCACAGATTTTGAAAATGCTGTAAATCGGGAACTTTCAGAATGGCAACAACCAAAAGATAATAGTGAGGCTGAAACAAACCCAGAGGATGAACCTATTAAAAATTAGGCGATCGCCACATTAAAACATAAAAAGCAGCGACAGAAAAATTAAACATCAACCTAGTACATGACCCAACCCACCGCCACTTTACTTATTTCCTGTCCCGACGAAAGAGGACTAGTTGCCAAATTTGCCAACTTTATCTATGCTAATGGTGGTAATATTATCCATGCAGACCAACATACAGACTTTTCGGCTGGATTATTTCTGACCCGGATAGAATGGCAGTTAGAGGGATTTAATTTACCACGAGAACTGATTGGCCCTGCATTTAATGCGATCGCTCAACCTTTAAATGCTAAATGGCAATTACATTTTTCTGATACTATACCACGTATTGCCATATGGGTGAGTCGGCAAGACCATTGTTTATTTGATTTAATTTGGCGACAAAGAGCTAAGGAGTTCGCTGCTGAGATTCCCTTAATTATTAGTAACCATGGTCAACTTAAGGAAGTAGCAGAGCAATTTGGTATTGATTTTTATCACATTCCTATTACTAAAGATAATAAGGCGGAACAGGAAGCCCAACAGCTAGAACTACTACAGAAATATAAGATTGATTTGGTAGTTTTAGCTAAATATATGCAGATTGTTAGTGCTGATTTTGTGGCTGGGTTTCCCCAAATTATCAATATTCATCATTCATTTTTACCGGCTTTTGTGGGTGCAAATCCCTATCACCGAGCTTTTGAACGTGGGGTAAAAATTATTGGTGCTACTGCTCACTATGCTACACCTGATTTAGATGCGGGTTTGATTATTGAGCAGGATGTGGTGCGAGTTAGTCACCGGGATGAGGTTGAGGATTTAATTAGGAAGGGTAAGGATTTAGAAAGGGTGGTTTTAGCTAGAGCGGTACGGTTACATCTGCAAAATCGGGTATTGGTCTATTCTAATAGGACGGTGGTATTTGGTTGACGGTTGAGGGTTGAGGGTTGAGGGGTGATGGTTTTAATCTGGGGAAGGGGATTGATTAATTTGAAAGCATTGTTTGAGACTATTGTTACTATTTATACTTTTGGTTTTAATTTGGGGAAAGGGATTGATTAATTTAAAGGTATAAATATTTACTGAAAATAATGTCGGTTTGAACAGGTTTTAATGGTGGGAATTGGTGTGAAAATGAGGGGAAAATATATCAGAGTGAAGGTGAAAATGGGTAATTTTAATTTTGCGAGGGGGATGATTAATTTGAAGGCAGAATGTTAAGTAAGCGCATACTTGCACTGTTTTTGTTGGAATTTTGCGAAGGGGATGATTATTTTGAAGGTATAAATATTTACTGAAAATAACGCCGGTTTGAACAGGTTTTAATCGCGGAAATTAGTGTGAAAATAAAGTGAAAATATATCAGAATGAAGGTGAAAATGAAGAATTTTAACTCATTTTAATTCTCTGAAGGGGGTTGATTAATTTGACAGCTATATTTACAAAAATTAATATTAAGATTTGTTAAGTTTGAATCTCGCGAAGGGGATTGATTAATTTGAAAGTTATGTTTACAAAAATTGATATATTGATTAATTTGACAGCTATATTTACAAAAATTAATATTAAGATTTGTTAAGTTTGAATGCGGCGGATTTATTGTAAATTTACAAAATAACATTAAGTTTCAATCCTGAATTTAGCTGATGAGATTAAACAGGAGTATCAAAAAATCTGGGAAAAATTATCAGCACACCGGCGGGTTTTGAATTTCTCTAGCTAGAAAAGGTATTTCCCCTATATTCAAGATTTTGTTGACGGTTGACGGGTCAGGCTTTTTAAGAGCTACGACAACCGGGAGCCAGGGGTTAGAAACCCCTGTCTGATAGCTAAAGTCGGATAAATCCGACTGGGTGTTAAATATAACTTTATAAATAGGGTTAACAATCATTATCAGACGGGTAATTTATTCCCCGGCTAATGGCTGTTGATGGTCACGCATCTTCCCAATTAACAGTCAACAGTCAACAGTCATCATTTAGGAGTCCTATAAGATAAATTTAACTGAAAACGTTACAATAACGGAAATGTTCGTGGTATACCTGTAGCTAAATCAGAAAGCATCATAAAGTCTACCGCACCTAGCCATGATCCAGGACTTATCCGGTAAAAATTGCAGAGGTCATTCTTTCAAAGGTCAAAACCTTGAGGGTGCTAACTTTAGTTATGCAGATATTCGCAGCGCAGACTTTACTGGGGCTAACCTCACAGGGGCAAACTTTAGCCATGCTCAAGCAGGACTGCAAAAACGTTGGGCTATCTTTTTAGTCTGTGTATCATGGTTGCTGTCTGTAATTTCTGGATTTTTATCAGCCTTCACCGGAGCGTTGATAGCTTTGATATTTAACAGTTCCAGTGAAAGTCAGGTTGCTGGCTGGACTGTCTTAATAGTAGTAATTGGTGTTTTTATAGTTATCCTTCGCCAAGGATTTAACTCAGCGATCGCCATGGCCATGGCCATGGCCATCTCCATCGCCTTCGCCTTCGCCTTCGCCATGGCCTTCGCCTTCGCCGGAGCCGGAGCCGGAGCCGGAGCCATGGACGGAGCCTTCGCCGGAGCCGGAGCCGGAGCCATGGCCATCGCCTTCGCCTTCGTCGGAGCCATCGCCGGAGCCGGAGCCATGGCCATGGCCATGGCCATCGCCAAAGCCTTCGCCATCGCCATCGCCGGAGCCGGAGCCATCGCCATCGTCGGAGCCATCGCCGGAGCCATCGCCGGAGCTTTATTTAGTGCTTACATTGGTGGGAGAGCTATGAAAGGAGATGAAAAATACTCTTTGATTCGGAACATCGCTGTTGCTTTTGCCACCTTTGGTGGTACAAGCTTTCGCAACGCCAACTTAACAGATGCTGATTTCACTACTGCTACACTTAAAAGTACAGATTTTAGAAAAGCTAATTTAACTCGTACTTGTTTCCATAAAACTAAAAAACTTGACCGGGTTCGCCCTGGTAAAACTTACCTGCAAAATGGACAACTGCTGAAAGTTTTGATGGAAGGTCAGGGGCGAGAAAAAAACTTTGACCGTGAGGACTTACGGGGGGTTAATTTTGAAAAGGCGAATTTGGTAGATACTAGCTTTATTGGTGCTGACCTGAGCCAAGCCAATTTACAGGATGCCGATTTATCCAGAGCAATATTAGTACAGGCACAACTTAATGGCACGGATTTTACAGGGGCTACGCTTACTGGGGCATACATTCAAGATTGGGGGATTACCACTGACACCAAATTTGATGGTGTGAGATGTGAATACGTTTATATGCGACTCGCCACGAAGGAGAACCCTGATCCTCTGCGCAAACCCGATAACAATAAAGAAGTGTTTGCAGATGGGGAGTTTGGGGATTTTATCAAGCCAATATTTGACACCCTGGACTTATACCATAATCAAGATGTTGACCCCAGAGCGATCGCAATTTCATTTAAGCAGTTAGCAGAGAATCACCCAGAAGCTGATTTGCGAATTGTCGGCATGGAAGTACGAGGTGAGGATAAATTTTTACTTCGTGCCAAAACTACAGCGACAGCTGACAAGTCCCAATTGAGTGCCGAATATTCCGCTACTTATAACCAGATAAAAGGCTTGTCAGAGGGAAAAATTAATTTACTAATAGCAGAAAAAGATAATCAAATTCGTAGATTAGAGAATATGGTAATGACGGCGCTGGAACGCCCTAATTATTATTCAAGTACACAAATACAAGAGGTAGGAAGTATGGCTAGTAATCCCGGTGGCTTTTCAGTTGGTGGTTCTGTGGGCGGTAACGTCAACAACGTTCAAGGTGATAACAACCGCGCAGTACAGGGAGACAATAATCAGGCTGTTCTTGGTGACAATAATCAAGTTACACAACAAAATGAAGTGGGTGCAGATACGGGAGAAGCGCTCACTAAAGAGGATATTGTCAAGTTACTGGCACAATTAGAAACTTTGATTCAAGATGCAGAGTTACCAGCCGACACCAAAGAAGAAGTAATTGAAGATTTGAATGCAGCTAAAAACGCAACGGACAAAGCAGAACCAAATAAACAACGTGCGTTAGACCGTTTAACAAGTGTGAGAGAAACCTTAGAAAAAACAACTAAAACTGTAGATTCTGGTAAGCAACTTTGGACAGTAGCCAAGCCAATTATTGTGAGGGTTGCAGGTTGGTTAGGTGCGGCGGCGGGGCTTTAGTCTTCGTTTCTGGTTTCTATGTGATATTTCTCTTCTGGGGACTCTGGGCTATTTCGGTGGTGGTGCGATCGCTGATGGGGGGGCTTACAAGGGTAGGTTTTTTACATTGTCGTGAGGGTAAGACAAGGTGGACAAGGGAGGAAAACAGTCTAAAGAGCTACGACAACCGGGAGCCAGGGGTTAGAAACCCCTGTCTGATAGCTAAAGTCGGATAAATCCGACTGGGATAGATAACCCAGCTATCCGCGAATGACTGTGATATTTCTGCCTTGGGGACTCTGGGTGATTTCGGTGGTGGTGCGATCGCTGATGGGGGGGCTTACAAGGGTAGGTTTTTTACATTGTCGTGAGGGTAAGACAAGGTGGACAAGGGAGGAAAACAGTCTAAAGAGCTACGACAACCG
>NZ_JAQMTM010000028.1:0-11417 GCF_028331085.1 Anabaena sp. CS-542/02 | reverse complement strand
TCCCCGTCCCCCATGGTTCCTGGTCAAACAGTACCTTTAACTACCTTCCAAAATGCTGTAGTTAGGAACATGGTAGCCAGTGTGACTGTACCAGTTTTCCGTGTGGGTTACACCATTACCACCGATGGCTTAGATCAACTTTACAAACAAATTAAATCCAAGGGCGTTACCATGACAGCCCTACTGGCTAAAGCGGTAGCGGTGACATTACAAAAACATCCCTTATTAAATGCCAGCTATTCAGACCAAGGAATTGTTTATCATTCTGGTATTAACATTTCTGTAGCCGTGGCTATGGATGATGGTGGATTAATCACACCAGTTTTACAAAATGCAGACATGGTAGATATTTATTCCCTTTCCCGCTCCTGGAAATCTTTAGTAGAACGTGCGAGAGCTAAACAACTACAACCCGAAGAATACAACAGTGGGACATTTACCCTCTCTAACTTAGGGATGTTTGGGGTAGACACTTTTGATGCTATCTTACCACCCGGACAAGGTTCTATCTTAGCCATTGGTGCATCCCGTCCCCAAATGGTAGCTCTAGGGGATGGTTCCTTTGCTGTGCGTCAACAAATGCAAGTTAATATTACCTGTGACCACCGGATTATTTACGGTGCTCATGCTGCGGCTTTCTTGCAAGATTTGGCTAAATTAATTTCCACTAATCCCCAGTCTCTGACTATGTAAGATTATCTCATTTTTGCGCCCTGCTTGGTGGCAACTCCGCCATCAAGTAGCCATACCAAAAGATAGCACAATAGATAATAATAATTGGCAGGACTTTGCATCTCCAGGGCTTGGCATAACAAGATGAGTTTAAAGGCAGTTTTATTTGATTTTAAGAGTGTGATTATTAATCATGAGCAGATTCACTTACAATTAATAGATGAAATTCTCATCCAAGAAAATCTCCAACCCCAGAAGCTGGGGGAGGGTCAGGCTTTATACCGCAGGAGCGATCGCACTTATTTACAAGAGTTGCTCAGTTCTCGTGGTAGGGTGGTTAGTCAGGAGTATGTCAACAAACTCCTACACCAGAAAGCCCAAGCCTATGTCCAGCAACTGGAAAACATCCCCGAACTGCCTTTATATCCAGGTGTGCTGAATTTTATTAACCAGGTGCGATCGCTCGGTATTTCCCCTGATGATTGCCAAACTGTCAAGCTCGCCTTAATCAGTGGTGCAATTCGCCAGGAAATAGAACTAGTATTAGAACGCGCTTTGCTGTCGGAGTATTTCTCTGTGATTATCGCCGATGATGACCTGATCGCCACCCAGTCTCAACCCGATGCTTATCTGCTAGCTGTGGAACGTCTCAATCAATTATACCCTGATTTCCATCTCCAACCCGCTGAATGTCTAGCAGTTGAAGGCACTCCCGTGGGTGTCGCAGCGGCTAAACAAGCCCACATACAAGTACTTGGGGTGGCTCATAACTACCCATTCCATATGCTCCAGCGTCGCTGTAACTGGACTGTGGATTATTTGTATGATTTAGAATTAGAACGAGTCCAGGAAGTTTTTTTACAAAAAGATATCAAACTTACCGCCCCTGGGTGCTAAAATTATGATATGTATGTGAGGGTTTTTTACTCTCCACTCCCTTGGGGAATTAGCTCAGTTGGTAGAGTGCTGCGATCGCACCGCAGAGGTCAGGGGTTCGAGTCTCCTATTCTCCATTAATGTACATTCTCAAATTAAATGTCGCTTTTCGCTTAATGTCGCGGTGTTTTTTTTGAGAGTCAATTTAATTATTCTCAGTTTTCGCTTAATGTCCCATGAACTTAAGATTGACTATGGATCTAATTTTGTCATCTACCTTTAGATAGATATTTTTTGAAGAAATAAACCACTGTGCCACTTGTGTAAATCTTGTGGGGGTAATACTTGCTCTTTGTACTCTTTAAATGTATGATATAATACAAGATTTTTGAATGTTAAAAAAGAGGTGATAAAAAATAGCCCACTTGATCCTAAATATGTGAGTGCTTATAAGTGCTTATAACAATTGTGGTGTTGCTCGTGATAACCAGCAGAGGTGGGAACTAGAACTGATTGATGATAGCAATGGCCTCATCAAGACTGAAAATTAATGAGATATTTGTAAAATATAAATCCTATTGCAAAACCTAAATGTTTGAGCAAACTTTTAAAAATATTGATGATGTCCTCTGGAAAGAATCTGGGTGTACTACAGAGTTAGATTACACCGAACAAACTTCATGGTTATTGTTTTTGAAGTATTTGGATGATTTAGAGCAGGAACGATTTGATAAAGCGGAATTAAGTGGCGAATCCTATACATTTATTATTGATCAAAAATATCGTTGGTCAGTTTGGGCTGCACCAAAAGATGAAAAGGGTAAATTAGACCATAACCACACCTTAACTGGGGATGATTTGATTGATTATGTCAATGGTGAGTTATTTCCCTATCTGCAAAGTTTTAAAGAACGGGCTACCAGTGCGGATACAATTGAATATAAGATCGGGGAAATTTTTGGCGAGATAAAAAATAAGTTTCAGAGTGGTTATGGTTTGCGGGATGCGTTGGAATATATTGATGAATTAAGATTTAGATCCCAGCAGGAAAAACACGAGTTATCCCATCTCTATGAAGCGAAAATCAAGAATATGGGGAATGCGGGGCGGAATGGTGGAGAATATTATACACCACGTCCTTTAATTCGGGCAATGATTCAGGTGACAAAGCCAAAAATCGGGGAAAAAATTTATGATGGTGCTTGTGGTTCTGCGGGTTTTTTATGTGAGAGTTATGATTATTTAAGACAGGATAACTTAACAACTAAACAACTGGAAATACTGCAAAAAAATACTTTTACAGGGAAAGAAAAGAAAAGTTTAGCTTATGTTATTGGCATCATGAATATGATTTTACATGGGATTGATGCCCCGAATATTATTCATACTAATACTTTGACAGAAAATCTCAGCGATGTTCAAGATAAAGATCGTTTTGATGTGATTTTAGCTAATCCTCCTTTTGGGGGGAAAGAACGGAAGGAAGTACAGAAAAATTTTAATATTAAAAGTACAGAAACGGCGTTTTTATTTTTGCAGCATTTTATCAAAATGTTGAAGGTTGGTGGTAGGGCGGCGGTAGTGATTAAAAATACCTTTCTTTCTAATTCTGATAATGCTTCCCGTGCTTTGCGTCAAGAGCTTTTGAGTAGTTGTAATTTACATACTATTTTAGATTGCCCTGGGGGGACTTTTATCGGTGCAGGGGTGAAAACTGTAGTTTTATTTTTTGAGAAGGTTCCCTTCGACTTCGCTCAGGGAACGCCTTTAGACGCGATTCAGACTACACCGATTTTTAATCAAGGTAAGTCTATAAATGAACAAATGGCGACTAAAAAGATTTGGTATTATCAATTAGATCCGGGGCGAAATTTGGGGAAAACAAATCCTTTAAATGATGATGATTTACGGGAGTTTGTGGAGTTACAAGCTAGTTTTGCAGAGTCGGAAAGGTCTTGGTTAGTGGATGTTGCTGATATTGATCAGGAGACGTTTGATTTATCGGTGAAGAATCCGAATAAGGGGGAGGAAGTGAGGTTAAGAGAACCGCAGGATATTTTAGAGGAAATTGCAGTTTTGGATCAGGAGAGTGCGGAGATTTTAGAAAGTATTTTACAGTTGACAGTTGAAAAGTGATAGACAGTTGGTAGAGAAATTATGAAAGACTGGAAAAAATTGAAATTAGGTGATATTGCTGTAATCAGTTACGGATATACAGCAAAAGCTTTTGTTGCAAATGTTGGTTCAAAGTTTCTCAGAATTACCGATATTCAAAATCATAGTGTGAATTGGTCTAGTGTGCCATATTGTCAAATTACTGAAGATGATTTCGAGAAATATAAACTGATTGATCAAGATATTGTTTTTGCAAGAACTGGCGCAACAACTGGTAAAAGCTATTTAGTTTGTGACCCACCAGAAACTGTAGCTGCATCTTACTTAATTAGACTAAGATTAAAAGATGCAAATATTGACGCTAAATTTATCTCTAAGTATTTCCAAACTAAAGAATATTGGGATAATATATCTTCTGGCATCTCTGGTAGCGCACAAGGTGGATTTAATGCTTCAAAATTATCAGAATTATTCATTCCTATTCCCCCACTTCCAGAACAAAAGAGAATTGTAGCAATATTGGATGAGGCGTTTGAGGGGATTGATAGAGCAATAAGCAACACTGAAAAAAACCTCAGCAATGCACGGGAGCTATTTGAAAGTTATCTAAATTCTATTTTTAGTCAAAAAGGCGAAGGTTGGGAAGAGAAGAAGTTACGTGAAATGGGTGGTAAAGTTTTCACTGGTCCATTTGGCTCACTTTTACATAAATCTGATTATGTTTCTAACGGTATTCCAATAGTAAATCCAGCAAATATTGAAGACGATAAGATTATTCCAAATTTCATTAAATCTATTAGTCCTGATACAGTTAAACGACTACAATCTTACGTCTTAACAACAAATGATGTTGTAGTAGCTAGAAGAGGGGAAATAGGAAGATGTGCGGTTGTTACAGAAGAACAATCTGGATGGCTTTGTGGAAGTGGTTCTTTCTTTATAAAACCATTTGAAAAGGTTAATTCAGTATTTCTTGCTCATCTTCTTAGGTCAGCAGTATACAGAAGCCAGCTAGAAAAGCTTTCTACTGGCGCAACTATGCAAAATTTAAGTAATCAGTCACTTTCGGATCTAGTTATTGCTATGCCATCTTTAGATGAGCAGAATCAAATAACAAACAGAATTGATGATTTAAAAAGTGAAACCCAAAGCCTTGAAAATATTTACCGTCAAAAAATCGCTGCATTAAAAGAACTAAAACAAAGCATCTTGCAAAAAGCATTTACAGGGGAATTAACGGTTCGACTTCGCTCACCGACCACAGCAGATAATGGGGAAAATGAAAAGGAGGAAATTGCAGCATGAGAGATTATTTAACGCAATAACATAATCATCTCAAGCTTGTGTATTTTCTGATTCTGCCTCTAGCTTTAAACTTAATAATTCATACTCGTGCTTTTCCTTATTAAGAACAGTAGAGACAATTGCATACTCTTGAATAGTTGCAACATAAACTGAATCTTTTCTAATAAATTCTACATCTTTAATAGCAGAATCAGCTATAGAACATTTATATTTTTTTCGAGAACCTACCTCTTGCAAAGTAGTGGTTATAGTATTGTAATTAATCTGAGTTAATTTCACCTTTACACAAATTTCTGTTTCTGCTCTTAGTTTAGTATTTTTAATGACATCAATCACCTTAGATATAGTTTCTTGCTCTATTTCTCCTACTTGCACCTTGTGACCAGGAGAAGCCCAATTTATTTGTAATTTACTAATACCTATTCTGGTTAAAGATATTAAAAACTCAGTATATTTAAAGGCAGTTTTCTTTTTGAGAATATTTAGTTTAGCTGGTAATTCCTCTGAATTTGCTCCTAAATTTATTAATTGTATAAATTCTTTGAAACATTGCCCCAAAAAAGATTCTCCTAAACCTAAACTATCTTCCTCATACACAGTACCCTCTAGACGCATTCCAAATGATCCACTAAATACACTAGACATGACAACTTGAGTCTTTTGCTTGATCTCAAATGGTATAATGTGACTTTCGGATCTTCCTGATTTTATTTGTCCTATGGCATCAATTGTTTCTTGCAATGAAGATAAAATTAAACCCAGATCGCCCACAGGAGCTTCCTGAATATCTTTATCTGGAAATTTTAAAACAAAATCTATAATTTCTCTTCTTTTCTGCCTAGAAACTACTTCAATATTTTCACTATTCTGAAATTCAGATTGAATAAATTGTCCTAATTCTGGTAAATAATCATCTGGTATTTCATTACATTCAACATTTTTAACAATGACATTTATTCCATCTTCATAAGGAATTTCCACTTGATAGACGAAAGCATCTTCTGTCTGAGCAAATATATGTCTAAGCTCCACGTCACCTTTAATTACACTCTGAAAACGAGATGAAGATACAGGAGCATATAGCCATATTTCAGCAAAATCTGAACTATCTACACAAACTACAATAAAAATTAATCCTGATTTATTTTTGCAGGAAAACAATACAGGTTTATCATAAAAGTCATAAACTTCTATGATTTCAAGTTGTCCTAATATTGTCCTTTCCGGCAAAAAACTCATGGCTATAAATGTGGTTATCAGTTAATTATGTTTTACTAGAATCTTCTTTATTTATATCTATTAATTCAAATTAATTCAAAAAAATGCTCAGGCTCACTATTCTCAGGTATCCACCAAGTATGATGGGATTTTTCATTTCTTGATGGAGTGGGTTTAATTTGTCCTAGTTTTTCATTCAAAACTCCCCTAGCAATTTTGCTATTTTTAAAACTCGGAATACGACGAGAGAGATTTTTAGCATCATCTAAAGATGAATGAACTGATACTCCACAGGCTTGGCACTCAGATACACCGCGGGGACATTCCTTATTTGGATTTTCTTGCCGCCAAGATAAAAAATCTTCTGGTAGGGGTTTTGGATGTGCCTTTTTAATAAATCTGTAAAATTCTCCTGATGCAGTATTGGATTCTGATGGAGGACATTGATCTGGGAAGTTTTTTGGATATATCATCCTTTCGTTTTCAAGTATGATAATAAGTTTATTTATAACCTATGGACTAGACTTAATACCACGAATCTACCACAAAGTGACATATAATATCTATAAAATTTTGAACAATTTATTTTTGCTTATAAATAATTAATAAGATTCTAGGATTTAAAATTAATATTTATTATTACTGAGATTATATTCGTGTATAAATAGGTTTTAATAGAAAATCAGATTCTGGATATGAGCCATCATGAATGAAGCCGAAACTTCTAGGTTGAGCGAAGCCGAAACCCGCGCCGAATTAATTGACCCCGCCCTTACTGCTGCTGGTTGGGGAGTTGTGGAAAATAGCCGCATCCGTCGAGAAGTCATCGCCCCTGGTCGTTTAATTGGCAACGGTAAACGGGCTAAAGCAGACATCGCTGATTATGTATTAGTTTATTGTGGTGAAAAACTCGCTGTTATTGAAGCTAAAAAACGCGATTTACCCGATACGGAAGGTTTAGCACAGGCGAAAAAATACGCCGAAAAATTAAAAACGCGCTTTGCATACTCTACCAATGGTGTTGGTATTTACCAAGTAGATATGCACACCGGGAAAGAAGGTTATATCAACAAATATCCCACACCTGATGAACTATGGGAAGCTACTTGGCGGTTGAGCGAAGTCGAAACCAGCGAAGTCGAAACCAGCGAAGTCGAAACCAGCGATTTCCCTTCGACTCCGCTCAGGGAACAAGAACAAGAATGGCGTGATTCTCTTTCAGCGATACTTCGTGAACGCTTTGCAGCTATTCCTTTTGAAGATAAAAGCGGTACATGGGAAGCCCGATACTATCAACATAATGCTATCAAATATGTTTTAGAGGCGATCGCCCAAGGACAAAAGCGAATTTTATTAACAATGGCCACAGGTACAGGTAAAACCTTTATTGCTTTTCAACTGGCCTGGAAACTCTTCCAAAGCCGATGGAACTTGAGCCATACACTTCGACTTCGCTCAGTGAGCAAACGCCGCCCCAGAATACTATTTTTAGCAGATCGTAATATTCTCGCAGACCAAGCCTTTAACTCCTTTTCTGCCTTTCCTGATGATGCTTTAGTTCGCATAGATCCCGAAACCATTAAAAACCGGGGGAGAGTTCCCAAAAATGGCAGCATCTTTTTTACAATTTTCCAAACTTTCATGACAGGAAAGGATGAAGAAGGTAAACCCACCCCCAAATTTAATGACTATCCTCCCAACTTTTTCGACTTTATTATTATTGATGAATGTCACCGAGGGGGAGCAAGTGACGAAAGCACCTGGCGAGGAATTTTAGAATACTTTTCCCCTGCGGTACAACTAGGACTAACTGCTACACCCAAACGTCAAAACAATGCTGATACCTACGCTTATTTTGGTGAACCAGTTTATACTTATGCCTTAAAAGATGGTATTAATGATGGGTTTTTAACTCCCTTTAAAGTCAGGGAAATAGAAACTACCTTAGATGAATATATTTACAGTCCTGATGATGATGTCATAGAAGGGGCGATAGATGATGAAAAAACCTATACAGAAAAAGACTTTAATCGCATTATTGAAATTGAAGAACGGGAACGCTACCGAGTGCAACTGTTCATGGCAGAAATAGATCAAAATCAAAAAACTCTGGTATTTTGTGCTAATCAAGATCATGCCTTAGCAGTAAGAAATTTAATCAATCAAATGAAGATTAGTCATAATCCTAATTATTGCCACCGAGTTACAGCTAATGATGGCAAATTGGGAGAACAACACCTGAAGAATTTTCAAGATAATGAAAAAAATATTCCTACTATTTTAACCACCTCTCAAAAACTTTCCACCGGGGTTGATGCTCGCAATGTGCGGAATATAGTTTTAATGCGTCCTATTAATTCCATGATTGAATTTAAACAAATTATTGGTCGTGGTACTCGGTTATATGATGGTAAGGATTATTTTACTATTTATGATTTTGTCAAAGCTTATGAACATTTTAACGATCCTCAATGGGATGGTGAACCCCAAGAAACTGTAAAAGTTACCAACACAAAAGCACGGGAATTATCACCAAATACAGATAATAATAGCCCAGAAAAGAGAACCGAAAAAATAGAAGATACCACACCCAAAATAATTAAAGTTAAATTAGGAGATGGTAAAGAAAGAACTATTCAACATCAAATATCTACCAGCTTTTGGAGTGTAGACGGTAAACCCATAACCGCTGCAGAATTTATAGAAAGGCTATTTGGTGAAATTCCCGAATTGTTTAAAAATGAAAATGAATTAAGAACTATTTGGAGTCGTCCAGATACTAGAAAAGCTCTATTAAAAGAATTATCAGAAAAGGGTTATGATGCAGAACAATTAAC
This sequence comes from Anabaena sp. CS-542/02, assembly GCF_028331085.1. Classification (NCBI taxonomy): domain Bacteria; kingdom Bacillati; phylum Cyanobacteriota; class Cyanophyceae; order Nostocales; family Nostocaceae; genus Anabaena; species Anabaena sp. CS-542/02. Next base: position 2,394 of record NZ_JAQMTM010000028.1, on the reverse strand, counting down.
AGAAATTAGCAGTTTAATTAATGCTGAAAAAAGTGACTTATATGATGTATTAGCTTATATTGCTTATGCTGCTGTACCTATTAGCCGTCGGGAAAGGGTTCTAGCTCATAAATCCTTAATTTTCTCTAAATATGTGGGTAAACAACAGGAATTTCTAGATTTTGTTTTAGATCAATATATCAAAGATGGGGTAGAAGAACTGGATCGATCTAAGTTACCCCAGTTATTAGAGTTAAAATATCATACTATTCATGATGCCACTAAAGAACTAGGTAGCGTTGCTAATATCAAGGCAATATTTATTGAGTTTCAGCAGTATTTGTATTCACAGGATATAGCAGCTTAATTGGGGAAATTGTTAATAATATCTATGAAGCTTTGCGAAGGATCTTGTCAGCTGAGTACCTTGTTAACTTTTCAGTGACCCCACCCTTACCAGGGAAGAGAAAGGTAGGCTTAGGAGGATGTTTGATAAGTCATGATTAGTGTATCAACTATTGTTTGACCCCACCCTAACCCTCCCCTTGTAAGGGGAGGGAATAGGAATAGACAACTTTAACAACATTAGGACTTACGCAACTGGCACAGGCGATCGCGCGATCTGCTTGCAGCGGCGCTTGGTTCTCGCATCCCGTCAAGATAATCAGATACATGATCTTCGGTGTCACACAGATTCCCGACTTCTGGACTTATATTAGATTAGTCCAATTATGTAAGAAGTCGGGGATCTTACTTATGCAGCTGCGATCGCCTAAGTGCTGTGTCAATGCACTAGTTAATCATGACCGAAGTTCAATCAAAATCCCTGGAATAGTTATTCTGATGTTTTGAACCTCGGTAGCTTGCTGTATAGGGTTTTGAAAGTGTTTGTCAGCCAAAGTCCATAAATAATGATTGTTAACTCTAGTACTGCGAGAATTAACACTCAGTCGGATTTATCCGACTTCAGCTTTTAGACAGGGGTTTCTAACCCCTGGCTCCCTCCCTGCGGTTCTTAACCCCTGGCTCCCGCGTCCGACCCATCAACCATCAACCATCAACAAAACAGCGATGCACTGAGCAGATCCCACCGGTGCTAATGAAAGTACCTGTGGACTTCTTATAGGGGAAGTGTGTAAAATAGGAGGGTCCCCACTCCGCGGGGACACTAATTGAATGAAAACTTGAATGAAAACAAAGATTAAATTGAGTTTTTTATCAATACAATCACAATGAGGTTTAGAGACTGGGCTACGCGAGTATTACTGATTTTCCTGATATTCACTACAGTAACTATAGTGTTATCTCTAGGGAGAATTACACAAATAGAAAGTAACAAAATCAACTCTAACCCACCAACAGCCGATGTAAATAGAGACTGGGGCGAATATCCACAAGCACAATTACAATCCTCAAACACCTTAGAGGAAAAATCACAGGAAAAATTACAGGAAAAATCAACCGTAGATTTACCCCCACCTACTGTCACCAAGTCTGAAAATTCTAGTAGATACAGAACTACAGCAGCTTTTACCCAATATAGACCCTACTATGAAATCGCCCCAGTAGACCCCAGCAACTACGGCGATCGCTATTCTCATGATGTTAATGGTGTACCTGTGAACAATCAAGCCCTGATTGTCTTACATGAAACCGGTAATTCTGCTTCTAGTGCGGTTAACTTCTTTCAAAACCCCCATACAGATGAGAATCTACAAGCTAGTTACCACGCTCTAATTAAACGGGATGGGACAATTATTTATTTAGTTCCCCCAAATAAACGAGCTTTTGGCGCGGGTAATTCGGTTTTTGAGAGTCCCAATGGTGCAGAAACCGTAACCACTAACCCTAATTTAGCATCCTCCGTGAATAATTTTGCTTATCATGTTTCTTTAGAAACACCCCAGGAAGCTTGGGGTAAAAATTCTCTCCGCTCACATAGTGGTTACACAGAGTTACAATATAATTCTCTGGCCTGGTTAATTGCTCAAAGTCAGGTTCCCGACTACCGCATCACTACCCATGCTTATGTAGACCGTTCTGGGGAGAGAAGCGACCCCATTAGTTTTGATAGTAATCAATTTTTACGGTTACTTCATAGCTATCGGGAGCTAATTCCCACCTATCAAGCTCAAAATTAAATTTCTGATTGATGGTTGAATCAAAAAAGCTATAAAGCCTTGGGTGTGTGTCTAATAATGTACACACCAATTCGCCCCCTGTTCCCTAAGAGGATGTTTGTCAAGTCATGATTAGTGTATCGAATATTATTTGACCCCACCCTCACCTTTCCCTTTATAAGGGAAAGGGGACTGGATTTGATTGTTTCGGTGTGTTGGGTGTGTTCCCTGTTCCCTGTTCCCTGTTCCCTGTTTTCTGTTCCCTGTTCCCTGTTCCCTGTTCCCTGTTCCCTGT
>NZ_JAQMTM010000027.1:0-17758 GCF_028331085.1 Anabaena sp. CS-542/02 | reverse complement strand
CGCGAAAACCAAGCAATGATAGCGGTAGTCTTTCTTGTAAATCTTAAGAGAAATATCGCGTCTGGCTAAGGCGTGCAAGTCTACTAAGGGATAACCGCTCCCATGCTCCCGTTGAAGTAGAAAGTAAAGTCTAGCTTTGTTTAGGTTTTATATAGCAGGTATGGTAATAAAAGCGATTCCTGGATAAAACAAAAAAAATTTATATGACCTCAGTTTCTCCCCATAAAAAAGCCAAAGCCCTGAAACCGACCAGCCGCCGCCCCGCCAAAGAATTGTGTAGCGAGTGCGGACTATGTGATACATATTATATTCATTATGTCAAGGAAGCCTGCGCTTTTATTAATCAACAGATAGAGGGACTTGAAGAACAAACCCATAAGCGATCGCGCGACCTAGATAACGAAACCGAACTCTACTTTGGCGTTCATCAAGACATGATCGCAGCGCAAAAACAGCAGCCCATAGAAGGCGCACAATGGACGGGTATTGTGAGTAGCATTGCCATTGAAATGCTCAATCGCGGCTTAGTAGAGGGCGTTATCTGTGTGCAAAACACCAAAGAAGACCGCTTTCAACCCATGCCCATCATCGCCCGTACCCCAGAAGAAATACTGGCAGCCAGGGTAAATAAACCCACATTATCCCCCAACCTTTCGGTTTTAGAACAAATAGAAAAATCGGGGCTGAAAAAGTTATTAGTAATTGGTGTAGGTTGCCAAATTCAAGCCCTCAGAGCCGTAGAAAAACAACTAGGGTTAGAAAAACTGTATGTTTTAGGTACACCCTGCGTAGATAACGTTACCCGCGCCGGACTACAAAAATTCCTAGAAACTACCAGCCGTTCACCAGAGACAGTGGTACATTATGAATTCATGCAAGACTTCCGCATTCACTTCAAACATGAAGACGGATCCATCGAGAAAGTACCATTTTTTGGCTTAAAAACCAATCAACTCAAAGATGTCTTTGCCCCCTCCTGCATGACCTGCTTTGACTACGTTAACTCCCTAGCAGACCTAGTGGTAGGTTACATGGGCGCACCCTTTGGCTGGCAGTGGATTGTCGTTAGAAATGATACAGGTAAACAAATGCTTGACTTAGTGCAAGACCAATTAAACACCCAGCCAGTCACATCCCAAGGGAACCGAAAAGAAGCAGTACAACAAAGTATTCCCGCCTACGACAAAGGGGTAACACTACCCATGTGGGCGGCAAAACTCATGGGTGTGGTAATAGAAAAAATCGGACCCAAGGGTTTAGAGTATGCGCGTTTTTCCATTGATTCCCATTTTACGCGGAATTATTTGTATGTAAGGCGCAATTATCCAGAGAAGTTAGAGGCTCATGTGCCGGAGTTTGCGAAGAGGATTGTAGGACAGTATAAGTTACCAGAGTAAATCTCACTCAACCTATGTAGCCATTCCCACCGCTTCTATCGCCGCCTCTAATGCGATCGCCACATGGGTCCAGTGAGTCCCCCCCTGGCAATAAACCACATAAGGCTCACGCAAAGGACCATCGGCAGAAAATTCTAAAGTGCTTCCCTCAATAAACGTCCCCCCAGCCATGACTACTTGGCTCTCGTAGCCCGGCATATCATCGGGAATGGGGTCGAGATAGGAACCTACGGGTGAATGCTGTTGTATGGCTTTACAGAAGGCAATTAGTTTGGCAGCAGAGCCGAGTTTAATGGCTTGAATGACATCGCCACGGGGTGCTAGGGGTGCAGGATTGACTGGATAACCTAATCTATCGAATACATAACCAGTTAGGTGAGTTCCTTTCATAGCTTCCCCTACCATCTGGGGAGCTAAAAATAAGCCCTGGAATAACAGGCGATTTTGGTCGAAGGTAGCACCACCATAACTACCAATCCCAGGAGCTGTGAGACGACAAGCGGCTGCTTCTACTAGGTCAGCACGACCAGCAATATAACCCCCTGCTGTGACGATTGTCCCCCCAGGATTTTTAATCAATGACCCGGCGATTAAATCGGCACCAACATCTGTGGGTTCTCTGGTTTCAATAAATTCCCCGTAACAGTTATCTACAAAACAAACGGTGTTGGGGTTTTGCTGTTTCACTAGGTAAACGATTTTTTCTATGTCGCTAATTGATAAACTCGGCCGCCAGGAATACCCGCAAGAACGCTGAATCAACACTAACCGGGTGTTCTCAGCAATGCTACTACTTAGGGTTTGCCAATCTATAGTTCCTTGGGGGGTTAGCTCCAATTGGCGGTAATTTATGCCAAACTCAAGAAGGGAACCTTGGCCTTTACCTCGTAAACCAATGACTTCTTCAAGCGTATCGTAGGGAGAACCAGCTACTGCTAACATCTCATCTCCAGGACGGAGCACACCAAATAAGGCGCAGGCGATCGCATGAGTTCCAGAAACAAACTGTACTCGCACCGCCGCCGCTTCAGCACCCATGACTTCGGCAAACACTTGATCTAAAGTGTCTCTTCCTAAATCATCGTGGCCATAACCACTGACACCAGCAAAATGGTGTGCCCCAACACGGTGATGACGAAAGGCATCCAGGACTCTTTTCAGATTATGCTTGACCTGATCGTCAATTCCAGAAAAAATCTCTAACAGTGCCTGTTCTGCTTGCCGCAGCTGTTCCACGCTGTTCATTAGTTCCTCTTTCACAAAAAATTAGTTAGATATGCGGATTTTCCAATCACGCAGATTAGGCTAGACAATTTCAACTCGGGTTATTGCATGACAATTGCTACTTCAACTAAACCTCAAATTAACTGGGTGAATACCCTCTTTTTCATTGCTCTGCACATCGGCGCTTTATTTGCTTTGATTCCTAGTAACTTTAGCTGGAATGCCGTTGGTGTGGCTTTATTACTTTACTGGATAACCGGTGGATTGGGTATTACTCTAGGTTTTCACCGTCTGGTAACTCACCGCAGTTTTCAAACTCCCAAATGGCTGGAATATTTCTTGGTGTTTTGTGGGACATTGGCCTGTCAAGGAGGTCCAATTGAATGGGTAGGTACACATCGCATTCATCATTTACATTCTGATACCGACACAGACCCCCATGATTCCAATAAAGGCTTCTGGTGGAGTCATATGGGTTGGTTAATTTATCACTCTCCTTCTCATGCTGACGTTCCTCGTTTCACCAAAGATATTGCCGAAGACTCAGTTTATCAGTTTTTACAGAAATATTTTATTTTGATTCAGGTGGCACTGGGTTTATTACTCATGTATCTGGGTGGCTGGCCTTTTGTGGTCTGGGGTATCTTTGTTCGCATTGTCTGGGTGTACCATTGCACCTGGTTGGTGAACAGCGCTACTCACAAATTTGGTTATCGTAGTCATGATTCTGGCGATCGCTCCACTAACTGCTGGTGGGTGGCTGTGCTAGTATTCGGTGAAGGCTGGCATAATAACCACCATGCCTATCAATACTCTGCTCGTCACGGGCTGGAATGGTGGGAAATCGATTTAACTTGGATGACTATTCAATTACTGCAATTACTCGGTCTAGCTACGAATGTCAAGTTGGCAGGCAAAAGGCAGTAATTTCCGGGTGATTGGTTAATAGTGGGTCAAAGGTAATTTCCCTGAAAAACTAATAACCATTCACCACCGGGAAAATTATCTTCTATAGCTAATAAAAATAGTGCGCTTGTGTAGCTGAGATTGCTATAATCCAAGACGCTAATGTTAAGAAACTTTACGTCCATCCACCTTTTTGGTGAATTGGTAGGGAAGTCTGTTGTTTTCCAGGTATTCATGACTACATCAATAATCAACAGCCAAAAACTAGGTGACCACCTTGGGGAACCCAAGCTGAAGCTACAAGATATTATCAAAAGCTTACCCAGGGAATGTTTTGAGAAAAACACCCTGAAGGCTTGGACACAAGTACTCATCAGTGTTTCTATGGTGGCCTTGGGCTACTATCTGCTCACCATCAGTCCTTGGTTTCTCTTACCCCTAGCTTGGATTTTTACCGGTACTGCTTTAACAGGTTTTTTTGTCATCGGCCATGATTGTGGTCACAGGTCTTTTGCTAAAAGTATGTGGGTAAATGATTTAGTGGGGCATTTATTTATGATGCCGTTAATTTACCCCTTCCACAGCTGGCGAATTAAGCATAATCATCACCACGCTCATACCAACAAGTTGGATGAGGATAATGCTTGGCATCCCATTAGAACACATGTGTTTACCAATTGGTCACCCTTAAAGCAATTTGCCTTTGAAAGGTTTATGCGTCAGCGTCTGTGGTGGGTAGGTTCCATTGGACATTGGGCAGTGGTACATTTTGATTGGCGGAAATTCAAAACCAAAGACCAATCAAGTGTTAAGCTTTCTGTGGTTGTAGTAGTTGTGTTTGCCGCCATTGTTTTTCCTCTTTTGATTGCTACAACTGGTATTTGGGGATTTGTCAAATTTTGGCTACTACCCTGGATGGTTTACCATTTTTGGATGAGTACCTTCACAATTGTTCATCACACCGCCCCAGATGTTTCTTTTGAAACAGCTAACAAGTGGAATGAGGCTTTAGCACAACTATTTGGTACCATTCATTGTGATTATCCCCGCTGGGTAGAAATCCTCTGCCATGATATCAATGTCCACGTTCCCCATCACATTTCTACTGCTATCCCTGCTTATAATTTGCGTCTAGCCTATAGCAGCATTAAGGAAAATTGGCAGCCTTATCTACATGATGAATGTCAGTTTTCTTGGTCTTTAATGAAGCAAATCACAGACCAATGTCAACTGTACCAAACTGATATTGGCTATCAGACCTTCAATGAGTATTACGCAGGAAAACAACAATAAATACCACCCGGCATAAATTGCATTCTCAATACTTGCAACAGTGCTGATTATCCTGTAAATTAAATAGGCTCTGGTAATTCTTAATCTACTTTTAAGCTGAGTTGAATTACCAGAGATTACCTTATAGGGTATTAGTGAAAGCTAATCCCAAAAATATGTCAAAAAAGTCTGATTTTTATCCCACAAAAGAATCAAGTGCCATCAAATACTATCGCTTTCAATAATTCTGATGACTGTAAATTGTCTGAGGAAAAAACCCAACTTCCCTTTACTATTCAGGATTTGAAAGCTGCTATACCGGCTGAATGTTTTCAGCCAAATGTAACTAAATCCCTATTTTACTTTTTTCGTGACATCTTGATTATTAGCCTACTTTATGCAGTGGCTTATTATCTAGATTCTTGGTATTTTTGGCCAGTTTTCTGGCTCATGCAAGGAACAATGTTTTGGGCTTTGTTTGTAGTTGGACATGACTGCGGACACCAATCTTTTTCTAAGCAAAAATGGCTCAATGATTTGATTGGACACTTATCCCACACACCAATACTAGTCCCTTATCATGGTTGGAGAATTAGCCACAGAACTCACCACAAAAATACTGGCAGTATCGATAATGATGAAAGCTGGTATCCTGTGACCGAATCCCAGTACAAGGAAATGCCACTATTGCAAAAGATAGGACGATATTATGTCTTTCTTTTGGCTTATCCGGTGTATTTATTTCAGCGTTCTCCAGGTAAGGAAGGTTCTCACTTTTCACCTAGCAGTCCCCTGTTTAAGCCATCGGAAAAATCCGATGTGTTGACTAGTACTATACTGTGGATTGGTATGGTAGGTTTACTAGGTTTCTTCACCTATCAATGGGGTTGGATGTGGCTGCTAAAATACTACGCTATGCCCTACATTGTGTTTGTGATTTGGTTAGATTTGGTAACATTTCTACATCATACTGAGCCAGATATTCCTTGGTACCGTGGGGAAAATTGGACTTTTCTCAAAGGCGCGATTTCTAGTATTGACCGTGATTACGGTTGGGTAAATCACATTCATCATGATATTGGTACTCATGTTGCTCACCACATATTCCTTAACATTCCCCATTACAATTTGTTGAAGGCGACTGAGGCGATTAAACCAGTGATGGGTGAATATTTCCGCAAGTCAGAGGAACCTATTTGGAAATCTCTATGGCGTTCTGCTGTTAGCTGTAAATTTGTACCGGATACAGGTAGCAAGGTTTACTATACTTCTAAGAGTCAAAACTAGGCTAATATCATTCACAGCCATACCAAGAAAGTCCGCTTTGGCGGGCTTTTTTGATCTCACACACCCGGTGGATAGGAGAATCTCAGGAGAATCAAGTTCTCCCACAATACAATCCAGTGCAAGGACATATATGACACAAACACAACCAAAAGTAACTTTTACCAAAAACTACGGTTTTAGAAAAGAACTCAATCGGCGGGTTGATGCTTATTTTCAGTCGCAGAATATTTCTACTAGAGATAATCCTGCAATGTACATTAAAACAGCAGTCCTTTTTTCCTGGGTAATCTCTGCTTGGGTATTTACTCTCTTCGGACCACCACAAATATGGATAAAACTCATCAGCTGTATTTTCTTAGGATTGGGAATTGCTGGTGTTGCTTTTAATGTAGGACATGATGCAAATCACGGTGCTTACTCTCGCAAAAAAATTGTCAATAATATCTTGGGTATCACTTATGATATCATTGGTTTATCTAGTTATTTGTGGAAGTTTAGACATAATTTTCTCCACCATAAATACACCAATTTATTAGGGCATGATGTAGAAATACATGGTGGTGGATTAGTGAGGATGACTGTCTATGTTGAGCATAAATGGTATCACTCGTTTCAACATATATTCATTTGGTTGATATATACTATCATACCCTTTTATTGGTCTATACATGATATTGGTTTCATTACGGTTAACCGGAAATATCACACCTATGATATTCCTAAGCTTAAACCAATAGACCTGTTGATTTTTGTAAGTGGGAAATTTATTTGGCTAGGGCTGTTTTTGGGAATACCAATTACTATCGGATATACACCTATTCAGGCGCTTATAGGATTTTGTATTACTTATATGACCTATGGCTTGGTGAGTATTACAATTTTCATGCTGGCTCATGTTATGGAAGCAGCAGACTTTATTGAGTCCAGTGGTGATTTAAAGATTGAGGATGAATGGGCAATATTTCAAACAAGAACTACCGTTGATTTCGCTCCCAATAATCAATTTTTAACCTGGTATCTTGGTGGTCTTAACTATCAAGTTGTTCATCATTTATTTCCGAATATTTGCCATATTCATTATCCTCAAATATCTAAAATATTAGCTGATGTTTGTCAAGATTTTGGCGTTAAATACAATGTTTGCCCAAATTTTAGTGCCGCATTGGCTTCTAATTATCGCTGGTTAAAACTCATGGGAACTGCACCTCATCTAGACTAAGTTCATACAATCTTGACAAAACTTAAGAAGATGTTTTAAAAATCAAAGTTAGTCAATAATCAAGCCAGTCGTCTGAGTATGATGGGAATCATGGCGATACTGTTCCCATCTTAGGTTGCTAGGGTATACTTTATTCGTTTACTCACAAGGTGCTGATATCTACAAATCTCAGCTTATACCTTGTGAGCTTTCTTCCCAGCCCTCCCCCCCCTTTTAAAACATCCTCTTAAATCTTGTAGCCAATTGGCCTCCAGACATCTGTTAGGGCAAATGGGATGTAGCCCAGAGTCAGCAGACTATATAAAGACACTGATATAATAACCATATGCGTGTTTTATGGGGACAATACTTGTGACAAGTCTGTCAAGCATCTCCGACATCACCCCTGAAGTCCAAAATAGTGCTCTTAGAAAAATTGATAACCTTGACAAACAATTGCAGCATCATTTTGACTTCCCTGTTCACGTCTAAAACCTCCCATTACCCTGAATAATATGTTTAGCAGTAGTTAAAGTTTCTAGGCTAACAAACCCCCTGCGGTGTCCTTTTTGGTTAGACATACCCAGAAATACTGAATCTCCACGGGAAGGGTTACGAGAAAACCGGGGGGAAGTGTTGATGTAGGTGGAGGCGCTATTCACCCCCAAAGCAAACTGGCGACTTTCTTGATAGGATTCCGTGGCAATACAGTCAGCGTGTCCGCTACTATATTGATTAATCCAAGCGATCGCATCTTCTAAAGTATCTACCAGTTTAAATGATACGGTTTTTGTTAAATAAGCGCTACCCCATTCACCTGCTTTGACCGGTTGTAGGTGGGGAAACTCTGCTACCAGTTCTTCATCTCCTTTAATTTGAAAGCCTTTTTCTTGCAAGCTGTTCCACAGAACTGCTAAAGATGATGGCAAAGCCTGGCGATGAATTAATACTTTTTCTATGGCGTTTACTGGGTCTGGTTCGCTTTCGTGGCTATCTATAATCATCCAGCGTACCATCTCTAAGCTGCTATTCACAGACCAGTAAAGGTAACAGTTACCCATTGCTGACTTTAACACTGGACAAGTTGACTGCCGCATTACCTGCTGGACTAAGCTAAAACGTCCGTAGGGTATGACTAAGTTCACATATTTGTCTTGGGTGACTAAATCTCGCATGGAAGCACCGTGTTCTGCCTTAATCAGTTCCACACAACCAGAGGGTAAACCAACTTCCTCAATGGCGCTTTGCAAGACATTGGCTATGGCCTGGTTGGAATGACTCGCCTCTGTACTGCCTTTGAGTATAATACTATTACCAGTTTTGATACATAAACCGGCGGCGATCGCCCCTAAATCAGGAAAAGCCTCATAAATAAATCCTATCACTCCCAAAGGCATTAACTGAGTGTAACTTTGAGAATCTTCTAGTTGATAGTTAGCAGTTCTGACTCGCCGTAAGGGGTCGGAAATTTCTCCTAACCTTTGCAGAATTTCTACTGCTGCTTCTAACCTAGTGGGAGTCAGCTTTAGCCAATCTAAAATCAACTCTGGTACAGCCATTTCTTTGCTGGCTTCTAAATCCAAAGTGTTGGCTTCTAAAATGTCGTCAAAGGAATTTGCTAGTGCCTGAGCCATTGCCAACACAGCCCGACTGCGGTCTAATCCCTTGGTATACCCTAAGTTAAGGGAAGCTTGATAAGCGCGTTTAGCGCTATTAATAGGTTCAGGGTAATCATCCAAAACTTCAACAGTCATTGAATTAACGTCTGTAAGTAAGCCAGACCATCAGTGCTGGCAGAATAGCCAACAGTACAGCTACTATTGCCCAAGCAATAATTCTAGAACTATTTGCCAATTGCAGTGCTAATGGTAACCATATAATCACTAGCACGAAAATAATCCCTAATGCTATAGGTAGATAGCTTTGTCTCATCTGAGTAGGCACAACACGCCAACTATTTCCCGTCCAGTACCAGGCTCGCTGGTAAGGATAGCTAGTTGGAAGTTGTTCTAAGATATGTCCATTATCTTGCACTACAAAGATTTGTTGACAGCGATCGCAACCAAATGCTTCTGTAAGTGTAATTGGAACTAACTGTCCTTTGCGACGGCAGGGACAGATATATTCCCCATTCAAGTCAATTTTTTCGGGTTTTTGAGATGGCACAAGCGTTCTAATAACTTGAGCGTGTGTTTCTTGTTGTGAAGAGAATACCTTCCCTGAATAGTTTGGGGTTTGGTTCCCCTATATAAATGCCCAGCAGATTGTATATCATGCTGCCATTCCAGTAGCGAGACCAGATCATGTGTAGTACACCCATAAAATACAAGTTGACTACACCCCAAACTCTCTAACTTAATGTAAATGCTCTTAGTATATATATTAACTTAGAGTTTTTACTTTTTACAAGCGGGTAACGCGATTCGAACGCGCGACATTCACCTTGGCAAGGTGACGCTCTACCACTGAGCTATACCCGCAATCTCCATACTTTATTTATCATCTCAGATATATTTTTATTTGTCAACCCCCAATTTTGACATCTGATAAATTTTTGTTTTGCCAGTTTTACCTCTCCTGGACAAGGAGAGGAGCGGAGGCACTCAGAACCAGTCTCAGCCTACTTCTTTTGACTCTGCGGCTAAACTGCCCAAACTTGGACTAGAAAAAGATCCTGGTAAAGACTGGCCATTCTGGGGGGATAACTCTGTGAGACTAGACCGCAATTGTCGCATCAGGCTAGCCATTTCCAGAGCGTTCATGGCATAATCCCAACCATGATTGCCTTTAATACCCGCCCGCTCTAAAGCTTGCTGCATGGTATCCACCGTCAAAATGCCAAAAATTACCGGCACACCAGTTTGGAAGCTAGCGGCTGCAATCCCCTTAGAAACTTCAGCAGATACATAATCAAAATGAGGCGTTTGTCCCCTAATGACAGCACCTAGACAAATTACCGCATCATAACGATGGGAAAGTGCGAGTTGGCGTGCTACCAGAGGTACTTCAAAACTTCCCGGAACCCAAACATAGTCCACCTGGGTACCATAGGGATCTGGGTCTACACCGTGGCGTTTCAAGCAATCTTGACAACCCTCTAGCAGCTTCCCGGTAACAAGGTCGTTGAATCGAGCCACAACCACTGCTAAATGTAACGGTTCGGCTGGAGCAAAAGTTCCCTCAAAAACTGCCATGACTGCCTCTTAATCAACTATACTCTGGCCAATATACATTTCTTCCTTCAATGCTGAAGAGCAGGAGAGCACAGTTATGTAAATAGAACAAGATAACAGGAAAATCTTGTTCTTGGCTCTTCTGCTCCGGCGCTATGCTATTTTGGCGAAATAGACCTCAGCGATCGCTTAAACTACAAAAAAGTTTAATATACCCACTAAAATCACCAAAGCAAACCAGACTCCTGAACCAACCCAGAGCAGTTTTTTTGATTCTACCCAACTTTGCGGAGTAGCATAGGCCACAGGAACGCCAATTACTAACACAAAAGATGTGAGAACTAAAGATATCAGAGCGAATTGAAATATTATAGTCATTTTTGCTTCTCCCAAAACAGCGGAATACTAAAGATACAATATCCTAAAGGGTGACCCAACAGTTTTTACTTATATGTTAAGCTAGCAGAAATTGCGTCACCATACTCATGAGGAACTAAATTCTAGTTGGTCTTGATCAATCCCTCACCACCAAAGAATATTTCCCACACAGGACTAATGAGTCATGACTAATGGCTAATGAATATGGACTTAATTCTTTGTCACACCACGGCTGATTTTGATGCCTTGGCCGCAGCGGTTGGTTTGAGCTGTTTATTGCCTGGGAGTAAGATTGTACTTAGCGGCGGCGCACATCCCCCCGTGAGAGATTTTTTAGCATTGCACCGGGATGAGTATCCCATCATGGAGAGACGTTCAGTCATTCCCGAAAAAATTCGTTCTTTGAGAGTCGTTGATACACAACATCGCGATCGACTGGGTAAAGCCGCCGAATGGTTAGAATTATCCAACATAGAAGAAATCATAGTTTATGATCATCACCTCAGTCAACAGCTAACTATTCCGGCCACAGAATCCCACATTGAACCAGTGGGAGCCTGTACCACCTATATTGTGGAAGAGTTGCAAAAACAAGAAATTGCCCTCACACCAGTTCAAGCCACAGTCATGGCCTTAGGTATTCATGTAGATACCGGCTCATTAACATTTGAAAGTGCCACACCCAGAGATGCTTTAGCCTTAGCTTGGTTAATGCAACAAGGAGCCAGAGCATCAGTAATTTCAACTTATCTTGATCCCGGGTTATCGCCTCAACTACAACAGCTATTAACTGAAGCCCTGGAAAACTTAGAGTATTTTGATTTGCTAGGATATACAATCGCCTGGGTGACCATAAAAACAGATAATTTTGTACCAGGACTATCAAGTTTAGCTTCAGAGCTTGTAGAATTAACCGAAATAGATGCCTTACTACTGGCAAACGAATATACCCACAAAGAAGGCGACTTGCGTTTAACAATCATTGGTAGGTCGCAAATTCCCGGTGTAAATCTCAATCTCCTATTTCACATATTCGGCGGTGGTGGACATTCTCAAGCCGCATCCCTAAGTCTGCGCCAAGGAAATACACAAGAAATATTACAACAACTCCTAGAAGGCATCAAAACCTCAATTCCCCATCCTCCCACAGCCAGAGACTTGATGTCTTCACCAGTCCGGACAATTCGACCGGAAACCACAATTTCCCAAGCACAAAGAATTTTATTACGTTATGGACATTCTGGTTTATCTGTAGTTGATACCCAAGGAAAACTTGTGGGAATTATCTCACGACGGGATATAGATATTGCCCTACACCACGGATTTAGTCATGCACCAGTCAAAGGCTACATGACAACTAAAGTTAAAAGCATCACACCAGACACCATCCTGCCAGAAATTCAAGCCCAAATGGTAACTTATGATATTGGACGCTTACCAGTATTAGAAAATGGGCAATTAGTGGGAATTGTCACCCGTACCAACGTACTGAGGGAATTACATCAAGCCGAAGCGGAAAATAAATTCCCCATTACCAATTCCAAATTCAAAACTAACTTGAATACAGAATTACAAAATCGCCTAGCGCCGCGGCTGTGGGAATTACTCACCGTAGCATCCCAAGCGGCGGAAAAACGGGGTTGGCATCTTTACTTAGTAGGTGGTGCGGTGCGAGACTTACTGTTAGCAGAATCAGCCGCAGGGACATTAATGATTTCAGATATAGACCTTGTAGTTGATGGCTTTCACCAAGCAGCAGATGTTGGCGCTGGTGTAGAACTAGCCAAAGCACTGCAGAAAATCTATTCCGGGGCGCGGCTAGAAATTCATGGTGCCTTTCAAACTGCGGCTTTATTATGGCACAAAGACCCAGAACTAGACTCATTGTGGATGGACATCGCCACGGCTAGAACAGAATTTTATCCTTACCCAGCTGCAAATCCGGAAGTTGAAGCTAGTTCCATTCGTCAAGACTTGTATCGCCGTGACTTTACCATTAACGCCCTGGCTGTGCGCTTGACATCCCCTCGTCCTGGGGAATTACTGGATTTCTGCGGTGGTTTGATAGATTTACAAGCCAAGCAAATTAGGGTATTACACCCCAACAGCTTTATTGAAGACCCTACGCGCATTTATCGCGGTGTACGGTTTGCTGTCCGCTTTGGATTTGAAATAGAAGCCCAAACAAAAGACTTTATCAAGTATGCCATTAACAGTGGGGTTTACGATCGCACAGCCCAAACCAACATCAAAACCCCGTCCCTACAGACTCGACTCAAAGCCGAGTTAAAATATATTCTCCAAGCCCCCTATGGTAAATCAGCCTTACAACTACTCAATGAGTTAGGGGCGTTGCAATGTATCCATCCGACCCTGAAATTAGATAAATCACTTGTGCAGCAATTGCGATTGTTAGAAGCCTGTTTAAGACGATTTGACCCGCAAAACCACCTCATCCCCTGGGAGATGCGCCTAGAAGCCCTAATTGCCCATTTAGAACCACAATACCGAGTCAAGGTAGCCACAAATCTGCACTTACCAGAAGATGGTATTCAACGCTTGCAAAACTTAGCTACAGCCCAAACACAGGTGATGGAATTATTGCCAACTTGTCAGCGTCCCAGTCAAATAGTGCAGTTGCTGCGACCGTATGATTTACCCATGCTGATTTTAACCGCTTTGCAAACAGACCGAACCCTCAGACGGCAGATATGGGGTTATTTGGAAGTTTTAGTGAACGTGCAGCCTCTACTCAATGGTAATGATTTAAAGAAATTAGGCTACAAACCCGGGCCGCAATATCGGCAAATATTAGATGATTTACTTGCTGCTACTGTAGATGGACTGATCAAAGACACAGCCGAGGCAGAAAATTTTTTAGCCCAGCATTATCCTCAATAAATGTCTTGATTTTCAAATTTCTCACTATTTAACAGAAGCACTAAAGCAAAGAGGCAAGTTATAATTTTCTTGCGGAGCAACGTAACAAAAATTTATGAATAACCCTCTTGTACAAGCCTTTTTTGTAGGCAGAGCTGTAGCAGAAGTAATTAATGAGCGCCTAGAAGTGGCTATAACCGACGCTTTGAGCGATTTGGGCAAATTCGATGCCGAAGCCAGAGAGCAAATGCGCCAGTTCACAGAAGAAGTCCTAGAACGGGCAAATCGGGCAGCTGAAGCCGCTGGTCACAGCACCCCAGGTTCTGGGTCTTCTGGTGTTGATGCTGTGGATGTCCAAGCCACCATTGACGAGCTCAGGGCAGAAATTGCCCTCTTGCGTAATGAATTACAGCGTTATCGCAGTAGTTCTGTATAAATTTCCTCATTAGTCATGATTACATGACACTGGCTCGTCAATATTTCAGGATTCAGTGTGTCTTTTCATTCAGGTGATTTGGTTAACAACCAACGGTACACAAAAAATATGGAAACAGGTTATTCAGATCAGGCATACCGTTGGAATCGGGAAAATTACTCTAGTAGACGGCGCTTTGTAGACATTTGGTCTTTTGTCTTGACCTTAATGTTCAAACTTTGGCGGTACAACAAATCTTGGAGTTACCCCGGCGGTATCACTGAGGACAAGCAAGCTGCTAGACGCAAAGCCCAAGCAGTCTGGATTCGTAATACCCTGTTGGACTTAGGTCCAACTTTTATTAAAGTCGGGCAGTTATTTTCTACCCGTGCTGATATATTCCCCGGCGAATATGTAGAAGAGTTGGCTAAGTTACAGGACAAAGTGCCAGCATTTAGTTATGAGCAAGTAGAAACCAGTATTGAGCAAGAATTAGGTAAGAAAATTCCGGAATTATTCCTGGATTTTGAACCTATTCCCCTGGCGGCTGCTAGTTTGGGCCAAGTACACAAAGCTGTACTGCACAACGGGGATGTGGTGGTGGTGAAAGTACAGCGTCCTGGACTGAAGAAGCTATTTGAAATCGATTTACAAATTCTCAAGGGTATTACCCGCTACTTTCAAAACCACCCCAAATGGGGACGGGGACGAGACTGGCTAGGGATTTACGATGAGTGCTGTCGTATTCTTTGGGAAGAAATTGATTATCTCAATGAGGGTCGCAATGCTGATACTTTTCGTCGCAACTTTCGCGGCTATGAATGGGTAAAAGTCCCTAGAGTGTATTGGCGTTATGCTTCACCGAGAGTGTTGACCTTAGAATATGTCCCAGGGATTAAAATTAGCCAATATGAGGCTTTAGAAGCTGCGGGTTTAGATCGCAAGGTGCTAGCACGTCAGGGCGCTCAAGCTTACTTGTTACAATTGCTCAATAATGGCTTTTTCCATGCCGATCCTCACCCGGGTAATATTGCGGTGAGTCCTAATGGGGATTTAATTTTCTACGACTTCGGCATGATGGGGCAAATTAAGTCTAATGTGCGTGAAGGATTGATGGAAACGCTGTTTGGAATCGCTCAAAAAGATGGCGATCGCGTGGTTCAATCTCTGATAAATTTAGGAGCGATCGCACCTACAGATGACATGGGGCCAGTACGGCGTTCTGTCCAATATATGTTGGACAACTTCATGGACCAACCCTTTGAAAATCAATCAGTGTCGGCCATCAGTGACGACCTGTATGAAATAGCCTATAATCAGCCATTTAGATTTCCCGCCACCTTCACTTTTGTCATGCGAGCCTTTTCTACTCTGGAGGGGGTAGGTAAAGGCTTAGATCCAGAGTTTAACTTTATGGAAGTTGCCCAACCATATGCCATGCAACTAATAACAAATATGAATGGTTCTGATAATAACAGCTTTATCAATGAGTTAAGTCGGCAAGCAGTGCAAGTTAGTAGCACTGCATTGGGGTTACCCCGGAGATTAGAAGATACATTGGAAAAATTAGAACGCGGGGATATGCGCGTGCGTGTGCGTTCTATAGAAACGGAGCGTTTACTCCGAAGACAGAGTAATATTCAACTAGGCACAACCTACGCCCTAATTATCAGTGGATTCACTCTTTCGGCTACAATTTTATTAGTTAATCGTTATGTATGGCCGGCGGTGCTAGCTGGTTTGATTGCAGCCGCAGTCTCAGTTATAATGATTCGCTTGCTTTCACGCCTCGACCGTTATGACCGGACATATTAATTGTGCTCAAAAATTATGAAACTTAACTTCACGGGTTCTAGCGATCCGGGACTTGTTCGTTCTAGTAACCAAGATGCTTTCTATATCGACCCTGATGGGCGTTTTTTTATTGTTGCTGATGGTATGGGGGGACACGCTGGGGGTGAGGAAGCCAGTCGCATCGCCACCGAGGAAATAACAGGGTTTTTACTGTCCCAATGGAATAGCGATGAACCCACTTCCAAATTGTTAGAAAATGCCCTATGGCAAGCAAATAAAGCAATTTTAGAGGATCAGCAACAGCATCCTCAACGCTCTGATATGGGTACTACTGCTGTGGTGGTGATTTTTCGCCCATCAGATTCCCCTTGGTGCGGTCACGTTGGTGATTCCAGGTTATACCGGTTTCGGGAGTCCCAATTACAACAGGTGACAGAAGACCATACATGGGTTGCTCGGGCTATTAAGTTCGGTGACATTACTGAAGAGGAAGCCCGAAGTCACCCCTACCGCCATGTATTATCTCGTTGTTTGGGCAGAAAAGACCTGCATCAAGTTGATGTCCAACCCCTAGATGTTCAATTGGGCGATCGCCTGTTAATATGTAGCGATGGACTCACTGAAGAACTGAATAATCAGCAAATTGCGGATCACCTCCGCCACTCTCCCGAACTAAAAACAGCTTCTCATGGGCTAATTACAGCCGCCAAACACCAGGGTGGACATGATAACATCACAGTAGTCATGGTGTCTGTAGAATAGTCAAGATTGGCAATTTTGGATTTTCCTCACCCCAAATGACTGAAAATCCTCAATTGCTGTTCCGGCTTCTCCACACAAATTTTAGAGTACGCTAAACAAGACGCAACTGTATTACTATTTTTCCGGGTTTTTTCACTACTTTCCCATAAATTTGTTCATTCTGAGCATTTTTATGCTTGACAAATTGATAAAAATATTTTTAACCTCCCAATCTACCTCTTGGGGGTTGTTATTAAACCAGGTTAATTTACTTGTTGCACATAATCATATATGGCGAATATAATTCACAGTTAATAACTTAAGGTTTCCTACTCCTCTGTCAGCAGATCCCCACAGGATATGCGACAATGAGTACACTGTCAACCAATGTATGCCAGATGCTACCTCAAAAGCCATTATCTGCCCCAGTTGCCTTGGGTATACCTAGGTTATACATCCCCTAGCCTAAATAAATGCAAGATATCAAAATACAAACCCCACCCATAAGGATGTGGGCAATTCTGCAAACAATTGTTATCTTTCTTAATATACAGGTACAAATGTGTAATCACTACTGAATTTTAATTATACATTTGCTAATTCTGTAATTGAGATCAATTTTACCCGTTCTCTTTCTCGGAGTTTAATATGAACCAACCCATTGAACTATCTTTGGAACAGCAATTCAGCATCCGCTCTTTTGCTACCCAAGTACACCACATGAGTCCTGACCAAGCCAAAGACTTTTTGGTTAAGCTTTATGAGCAGATGATGGTCAGGGAAGCAACTTACCAAGAGTTGCTCAAGCATCAGTGGGGCTTAGATTCAGGTTCCACTATGGCATAGAGTAGTTAATGTTTGTGTCCCAGTGGACGACCTCCTTCTCTTGCTCAGTTCCACGAAGGAAAGGATCTGGGGATGATGGGGCGTCAACTTAAACAAAGTACCTTATACTGCTATATAAAACCTAGACAAAGCTAGACTTTACTTTCTACTTCAACGGGAGCATGGGAGCGGTTATCCCTTAGTAGACTTGCACGCCTTAGCCAGACGCGATATTTCTCTTAAGATTTACAAGAAAGACTACCGCTAT
>NZ_JAQMTM010000026.1:0-17244 GCF_028331085.1 Anabaena sp. CS-542/02 | reverse complement strand
TGGTGGTAGTCTTTTTCAGAAACTTAATTGGAACACAATCGCGTCTGGCTAAGGCGTGCAAGTCTACTGAGGGATAACCGCTCCCATGCCCCCTTTGAAGTAGAAAGTAAAGTCTAGCTTTGTCTAGGTTTTATATAGCAGAATGACATCCTCAAGATCGCCGTAGTCAATCGTTATCAAAACAGACCACCTGCTATGGGTCTGATCCACAATTTTGGACTACAACGAGGAGCGATCGCCTCCAGTGTTGCCCATGATTCTCATAATATAGTAGCGGTGGGTACAACGGATGAGGAAATCTCTAGGGCAGTGAATGCAGTCATTCAAGCCCAAGGAGGTATTGCTGTGGTTGAAGGTAAAACCGTCAAAGTGCTTCCCCTACCGGTGGCTGGATTGATGAGTGCTGGTGATGGTTACAGCGTAGCCGAGGAGTATGCACAACTGGATACTTTGGCAAAAGATCTAGGTTCCAACCTTTCTGCACCTTTCATGACCCTGGGCTTTATGGCGCTGCTGGTAATTCCTGACTTAAAACTCAGTGACCAAGGCTTATTTAGCAGCAACAACTTTGAATTTGTCTCACTTTGGGTATAGCAAATATGACATTTGCGCCTTTGCGCCTGGGGGTGAATCCTGATTGAGATAATTGATCAATAAATAGTTGCGATCGCACCCTAGGATTCGCTAGGATCTGTAAGCTTTAGGGTATAAGCGAAGCTACTGGGGTTAATCAACAGATGATGCCGCTAAAACCCAAGTTAATCAAATTTTACACTGAAAAACAAAAACGATGGCCAAACGTGTACAGTTAGTTTTAAATCAAGATATTAGCAAGCTGGGAAAATCCGGCGACTTAGTGGACGTAGCTCCCGGCTATGCTCGTAACTATCTCATTCCCCAAAAGTTGGCAACCCATGCCACTCCTGGTATCCTCAAACAAGTAGAACGCCGTCGGGAGAAAGAGCGTCAACGCCAATTAGAACTGCGTCAACAAGCTTTAGAGCGAAAAGCAGCTTTAGAAAAAATTGCTAGCTTGCAAATTGCTAAACCCCTGGGTGAAAACGAAGCGATTTTCGGGACAGTAACTACCCAAGACGTAGCAGAAGCGATCAAAACAGCTACCGGTGAAGAAGTTGATCGCCGTGGTATTTCTATTCCCGATATTAACCATCTTGGGACTTACCAGGCCGAAGTCAAGCTACATTCTGATGTCAGCGCTCAGGTCAATATTGAAGTTGTAGCCAGTTAAATTTTGGTGTTGTGTGGAGTACAGACGCGATAGCTACCGCTGTGCGTCAGCCATATAATCGCGTCTGTACAAGATGTCCCAACTTTTCTTAAATGGCTTATGTCTGAAGAACTGAGTTTTCAAGGTAATGGTAGCGATCGCCTACCACCCCAAAATATTGAAGCAGAAGAAGCAATTTTGGGGGGAATTTTACTAGATCCAGAAGCCATTGGGCGAGTAAGCGATCGCCTCTTACCCATAGCCTTTTATATCAGCGCCCACAAAGATATCTATCAAGCGGCGCTGCGCCTTCATGCTCAAGGTAAACCCACAGATTTACTCTCAGTTACCAGTTGGTTAGCCGATCACGATCTCCTCGCCCGCATTGGTGGGAGAAATAAATTAGCTACTCTCGTAGACCGCACAGTGTCAGCTGTTAACATTGATGCCTTAGCCGGTTTGGTGATGGAAAAGTACCTGCGACGGCAATTAATTAAAGCTGGTAACGAAATTGTTCATCTTGGTTACGAGACAGAAAGCGAACTACCGATAATTTTAGACCAAGCAGAACAAAAAGTTTTTGGTGTTACTCAAGAACGTCCCCAATTAGGTCTAACTCACATTTCTGATACTCTGATTAATACCTTTCAAGATATTGAAACTCGCCACCAAGGTATTGCCTTACCGGGAATTCCTTGTGGTTTCTATGATTTAGACTCCATGACCACTGGCTTTCAGCGTTCTGATTTAATTATCATCGCCGGTAGGCCATCAATGGGGAAAACGGCATTTTGCTTGAATCTGGCTCACAACATTGCAGCTGGTTATAAATTACCAATTGCCTTTTTCAGCTTGGAAATGTCCAAAGAACAGCTAGTACAGAGACTATTAGCCAGTGAAGCGGGGATTGAAACTGGTTATCTGCGCAGTGGACGCATTAGTCAAACACAATGGGAACCTTTAAGTCGTGCCATTGATAAACTTTCAGACCTCCCCCTTTTTATTGATGATACAGCTAATATTACCATCACCCAAATGCGTAGTCAGTCCAGACGACTGCAAGCAGAACAAGGAACAGAATTAGGATTAATTGTCATAGATTATTTGCAATTAATGGAGGGTGCAGGTGATAACCGCGTGCAAGAACTATCCCGAATTACTCGTTCTCTCAAAGGTTTAGCCAGGGAATTATCTGTACCAGTAATTGCCTTATCTCAGTTGAGTCGTGGTGTAGAAGCGCGTACCAATAAGCGCCCCATGTTGTCAGATTTGAGAGAAAGCGGCAGTATTGAGCAAGACGCGGATTTAGTTGTCATGTTATACCGCGATGATTATTATAATCCCGACAGTCCAGATCGAGGAATTGCAGAAATCATTATCGCGAAACACCGTAACGGTCCGACAGGAACCATAAAACTTTTATTTGATCCCCAGTTTACCAAGTTTAAAAATTTAGCGAAACAAGGTCATTATTAGTAATAATTAATAATTAATTGGGAATTGGGAATTGGGAATTGGGAATTGGGAATTGGGAATTGGGGAAAGAAGAAATAGGCTTAATGCTCCCACACTTCCATCCCCTTCCCTGATAGCGTTTTCAGGTTTAGTGAGGAACCCGAATTATCTGTGTCCATCTGTGGTTAATTAACCCTTAAAAGTACCTCACCAAACAGATAACTGCTATATTTCCTACTTAATACCCAGTAATTCCACGTCAAACAGCAAAGTAGCGTTGGGTGGAATCACACCACCAGCACCACGGGAACCATAACCTAACTCCGCGGGAATGATTAACTGACGACGACCGCCTACTTTCATGGTACTTAGTCCTTCATCCCAACCTTTGATCACCTGTCCGATACCGATTTTAAACTCGAAGGGACTATTGCGATCGCGTGAGCTATCAAACTTCTTACCATTTTCTAAAGTACCGGTGTAGTGAACTACAACGGTTTGTCCCCGTTCAGGACTCGCCCCAGTTCCCTCTTCCAATTCCACATATTTCAATCCAGATGGATTAGTTACAACACTGGTATCAGACATACTATTACTCGCAATCAAGGTTTGGTTTTTGGTGACACTCGTGGGTGCTGGTGTAGTTTCTGTTAAATTAGCGGCAACAGCAGAGTTGACTTTATTACCAACTTGTGCTAATACCAGAACTAAAACACAAACCAGCATGAAACCCACGCTGAGAAAAATTGATTTCAAAATTAGCTCTCCCTAATGAGGCAACCTGACATTTTTCAGATGATCAAGAGGACACAATTTAGTTTAACGCCAAAGCTTATTTTCTAAATCACGCACTTGACGCTCTAAACGGTCAATTCTACCCCGTAATTCATCCACCTCAGATTGACGAGCAACGCCGAAATCCTGCATAACATTCCGCATTTGTCGCTGCATTTGCTCTTCCCAGTTTCCTTGGTCTGACCTTAACTGCTGTACAATATCATCCATGACGGCCTTAGCTTGCTCAGGATCGAGTTTACCGTCCTTGACCAAATCGTCACTGACTTGGCGCATTTTTTCAGCTACCAAAGACGTTGTACCAATACCTAGCATCATTAACTGTTGCAACCAATTATTACTATCCATACTTTCTTCGGTGTTCCTTATTCTCCGCTAGCTGAGTTTGACTGTTGAGTCTAGTCATCAAGCTATGCTGGAAAAGTTGTGATTTTAGCCTACATTTCTATTTTGGCAAATTCTGAAAAACAGAAAGGAAATTAAATAGTGTGGTGATAGAACTCCTGAAATTTCAAGTTACCCGAGAAGCGCGAGCAAATTACATCCAGAAGGATAGCGAAATTTGGACAACAACCCTGGCTAAGTATCCAGGATTTTTGGGTAAAGAAGTATGGACTAACCCCAATGACCCCACAGAACTTATTTTAATTATTCGTTGGGCAACAAGAGAACAGTGGCAAGCCATACCCGGAGAGGATTTACAAATAATTGCAGCCAAATTTACCCAAGCCATGGGCGAAACCTACCCAATTGTCGAATCAGCAGAGTTTCAAGTGGAAAAATTTCTGGTTACCTAAGAGGATGTTTGATAAGTTTTCAACAGGTAATTTTTATCTTAGGGAACACCGGAACAGGGAACAGGGAACAGGGAACACACAAAAAACAATCAAATCCAGTCCCCTCCCCTTACAAGGGGAGGGTTAGGGTGGGGTAAAAGAATATTCGATACACTAATCATGACTTGACAAACATCCTCTAAGTATAAATACTAGATAAATATAGCAGTTCTCTGTTTGGTAGGTACTTTTAAGGGTTAATTAACCACAGATGGACACAGATAATTTAATTTGGTTTCCTCACTAAAGGTGGAAACGCTATAGCAGTAACCACAAGTGTTAGGACATTTCCCTGTTCCGGTGTTCCCTGTTCCGGTGTTCCCTTAAAACCACAATTATGATGTCCTAACGTGTATGCGTAGTGGTATAGATGATTTTTCCCAGTTTGCTGTGGTTCATTTGTCCCCCATCAAGAGAAGCACGCCCAAAATGATTTGAAAGTTGTAGCATAGAAATCAAGTATCAATTTTTGATTATTTATGTCTGCTACGCCTCTTGTTTCTCAGGTAAATTCAGTTAAATCAGCAATAATTCCGCCCCTACTAGGTGCTTCTGTTTCCGAGTTAAGCGCGTGGGTACAACAGCAGGGACAGCCAGCTTATCGAGGTAAACAGCTGCACGATTCGATTTATCATCAGGGTGTGCGATCGCTAGCTGATATTTCTGTCTTTCCTAAACAGTGGCGTGCAGAACTTGCAGAAATCCCCATTGGACGTTCAACTATACATCATCGTGCTGTTGCACCGGATGGCACCATAAAATATCTGTTACGACTTGCAGATGATCAAATCATTGAAACTGTTGGTATTCCCACGGCAAAACGGCTGACAGTTTGTGTTTCTACTCAGGTAGGTTGTCCCATGGCCTGTGATTTCTGCGCTACTGGTAAG
The DNA here is from genome assembly GCF_028331085.1 of Anabaena sp. CS-542/02. Taxonomy (NCBI): domain Bacteria; kingdom Bacillati; phylum Cyanobacteriota; class Cyanophyceae; order Nostocales; family Nostocaceae; genus Anabaena; species Anabaena sp. CS-542/02. The sequence goes on along the minus strand of NZ_JAQMTM010000026.1, from coordinate 12,040 downwards.
GGTGGCTACACTCGCAACTTAGAAATACATGAAATCGTCGATCAAGTATTGACGGTGCAAGAAGATTTTCAGGAACGGGTTAGCCATGTGGTATTTATGGGGATGGGTGAACCGTTATTAAATACTGATAATGTTTTAGCATCTTTAAGATGCTTAAATCAAGACGTGGGTATTGGACAGCGATCGCTGACTGTTTCTACCGTTGGTATTCGCGATCGCATCCGTCAATTTGCCCGACAGAATTTACAAGTCACTCTAGCTGTGAGTTTGCACGCACCCAACCAAGCACTTAGAGAACAACTCATTCCCAGCGCCCGACCATATCCTCTAGAAGACTTGTTAGATGAATGTCGGGAATATGTGGAAATCACGAGAAGACGTATATCTTTTGAATATATTCTCCTGGCTGGGTTTAATGACCTACCAGAGCACGCTTTACAACTAGCAAAATGTCTGCGGGGATTCCAAAGTCATGTGAATTTGATTCCCTACAACCCCATCCAGGAAGTTGACTACAAGCGCCCCAAAGGCGATCGCATTCAAGCCTTTGTGAACGTTCTCAAACAACAAAAAATTGCTGTGAGTGTCCGCTATTCTCGTGGTTTAGAAGCTGATGCTGCTTGTGGACAACTCCGGGCTAGTAAGTAAGTGTTTACCTAACTTTAGCACTCAATTGTTTTGTGACAGAAATACCAGGTGCATAAGCCTCAATTACTTTCCCGGTCAAGGTGCAACTGATCATCAAGTAATCGCAACTTGGGCATTGTGTCCTGGTTAAGTGACTATCAGTAATATAGTGTCTTTCCGCATCACTGCCGCAATTTGGGCAGTGAACTTTTTGGACTGTATTCATTTTTAAACCCCTGGTTGTAACTATTTATTAATTGAGAAGGCAAGAATTTTAAATTTATATGCAGCAATAAGAAACTTTGATATTGGTTGATGCTTTTCCTGAAAGTTTGAAATTGAGGTTTTTATTGTCTCTGTATGCTATCCTATTTTTACAAAATTACCATCTTACTTTAGATATAGAAATCAAATTTTCACTTATAGATTTGTTAGAAAATGAGTGATCCCTATGATTAATCGTTTGAGAGAGCTTGGTTTTATAGTGCGACTGATATGTTTTAACAGCCTTTATTGTATTGAAAAAGTAACAGTGATAAATTACTGTATCCTCTGTAACAAAATTTCTCTTTTAAGATTTAGTTAAGGTTTGATGTAAAAATTGAAGAGATATTGAAGAGATCATTTAAATCCTGCTAGGAATTCCAGCAGGTTAATAATTGTTAATTATTGTGATGGGGATGGAAATAATTGTAAATTGCTTGGGCTAACCTCGGTCCAATCCCTGGAACCTCAGCTAGTTGTGCAGGTGTGGCTTGTCGGATGTAATCAACGGAGCGGAAATGTCCTAAAAGCTGCTGTTGTCGATGATGTCCTAACCCGGGAATCTCATCTAAACGCGATCGCTTAAATTGCTCACTACGTTGTTGACGATGAAAACTCACAGCAAAACGATGGGCTTCATCTCTTAACCGGCGCAATAACTTTATTCCTGGTTGTTCCGCGTCAGTTTCTAAAGGTTGAGACTCTGCGGGTAAAAAAATCTCTTCTCGTTGCTTGGCCAAACTGACAACCCGCAAGTCTGCTAATAAATTCATTTCCCGCAGAACAGCCACCACCGCCGATAACTGACCTTTACCGCCATCAATCATAATTAAATCAGGCCAATCGGGATTACCCACCCTGGGTAATTGTGGGTCGGCGCTATACTGACGAAATCGCCTGTGGATAACTTCAGCTAAACTGGCAAAATCATCTGAATGTCCAGTTGTCACCGTGGGGTTTTTGATTTTGTAGTGGCGATAGTGCTGTTTACCAGGTAACCCATCAATAAACACAACTTGGGAACCCACAGCATTAGACCCCTGAATGTGAGAAATATCATAACCTTCCATGCGGTGGGGTAAATCTGGTAAATTAAGAATAGCGGCTAAATCTGCCATGGCTTCATGGTTGCGATCGCCTAACTTCTGCATTCTCTGTAATTCATACTCAGCATTGCGCTGGACCATCTCAATTAATTCTGCCTTAGTTTGGCGCTGGGGTACTGAAATTGTGACTTTTCTCCCCTTGCGTTGAGTCAAGATATCCGCCAATATTTCCCCATCTGGTAACTCGTGCTGTACTAAAATCTCTGTGGGAATTTCCACCGCATCAGCAGGTTGATAATGCTCTTCTAAAACTCGCTGTAAAATCGCTCCCGGTTCAGCATGACTATTGGCGACAAATGCCAACCGTCCTACGAGTTTCCCGGCACGAATCTGAAATAATTGAATACAAGCGTGTTCTTTGTCAGTTGCCAGTGCTAAAGCATCCCGTGAAACTGTATCATCTGGTAAGGAAACCTTTTGATCAGCGGTTAAGGATTTTAACCCGGATATTTGATCACGAATCCGCGCCGCTAATTCAAAGTTTAAGGCTTCAGCTGCGGTTTGCATTTGTGCTGTGAGAATATCAATCAATTCCTGGGTTCTTCCTTGGAAGATCATCGCCACCTTTTCTACAGTTTTGCGGTATTCTGCGGGGGAAATTAACTGTTGACATACACCCGGACATCGCCCTAGGTCATAATTCAAGCAAGGACGGTCTTTAAACAGTGGTTGGCGTCGTTGTCGCAGTGCAAAAATGCGTTTAGATATGCTTAATATTTCTCGTAATAAACCTGTATCTGTATAAGGACCGTAAAACTTATCTTGAGCGTTACCTAGTTGACGTTTGCGAGTGATGAAAATCCGGGGATAGTCTTCTGACCAAGTAATACAGATATAGGGATATTTTTTGTCATCTTTGAGTAAAACGTTAAAATATGGCTGATGCTGCTTAATTAAGTTGGCTTCTAGGGCTAATGCTTCGGCTTCGGTATCGGTGACAATAAATTCAATCTCCGTCACCTGCTGAACCATGGTAGCTGTACGATGACTTTTGTGATTTCCCTCGCGAAAGTAGGAACGAACACGCGATCGCAATTTCCGTGATTTCCCTATATAGATAATGCGATCGCTCCGGTCGCGCATCAAATAAACACCCGGTTCCGCGGGGATTTCCCCAAGACGGGCTGATAAACGTTCAGGCTCTTTAATCAGTGGTAGTGTTTTATCAGATACATTCACGGTTCAAGTTAGGTAATTTGAGAATATACCTAACTTTATTTTAAGTTTATGCTGGGTGTGAAGTTTGAAGAAATTTAGCAATTCTCTCCACAGCGGTTTCCAGTAACGGTGGTTCATGTACCAAAGCAAAGCGGACATATCCTTCTCCAGATTTGCCAAAACCAGCACCCGGAGAAGCTGCTACACCAGTTTGTTTGACTAACTCAGTGCAGAATTCCACAGAATTTTGATCCCAAGGGGAGGGTAACTTAGCCCAGATGTACATTGTCGCTGCGGGGGTGGGTACTGGCCAACCGATACGGTGTAAAGCGGTGATAAACGCATCCCGACGTTTAGCGAAGGTATTAACAGCATCTGTGACTCCCCCTTGAGGTCCTGTAAGGGCGGCGATCGCACCATTCAAAATACCGCGATACTGATTAAAATCAATGGCTGCTTTGACTTGGCGTAAAGCCTGAATTAAGTGGGGATTACCGATGGCGTAGCCTATACGGAAGCCCCCCATATTATAGGACTTAGAAAGGGTAAAAAATTCAATAGAGACACTTTTATCTGGGTCAGCTTGCAGCACAGAAGGTACATTGTCAGTTTCCCCAAATACCAAATCCACATAGGGGAAATCGTGAACTAGAACCAAATTATGTTCCTGACAGAAAACCACAGCCTCTTGGAAGAAAGATAAAGGAGCGATGGCGGTCGTAGGATTATGAGGATAGCTCAATACCATCATCCGGGATTGGGCCAAAACATTTGCTGGAATCTCCGCAAATACCGGCAAGAAATTGTTTTCTGCCCTTAGTGGCATTGGGTATATTTGACCACTAGCTAAATGTACTCCCCCCGCGTGGGATGGGTAGCCCGGATCTAATAATAAGGCGAAATCCCCTGGATTCAGGACTGCTAAGGGTAGATGGGCTGTACCTTCCTGGGAACCAATGAGGGGCAGCACCTCTGTCTCTGGGTCGACTTTGATACCAAATTTTTCTTGATACCAGTGAGCAGCTGCTTGGCGAAATCCTTGAGTGCCGTGAAACAATAAGTAACCGTGGGTACTCGGGTCAGGGAGAGATTTGGCTATGGCTTCAATTACGTGGGGTTGAGCTGGCAAGTCCGAAGATCCTAAGGACAGGTCAATTAACTGCCTTCCTGCTGATAAAGCCACAGCTTTCGCTTTGTCCATATCAGCAAATACATTGGATTGCAGGGGTTGTAAACGGTTAGCAAACTGCATATTAGTCATTAGTCCTTAGTCATTAGTTAGCTACTGCCCCTAGACTAATTATTACTTAAGTGTTCATCTAAAAACTGAAGTAATCTGTCTTTGCCAATCGCTCCTTCTGTGGATGCTAATAGCTTTTCTCCCTGAACGAGTCTAAAGGCTGGTACACCTTCTACTTGGTAGTTTTTCACGGTGGTGGGGTTAGGATCGACCTCCATTTTAACTATTTTCAGGCGATCGCTGTATTTGGTAGCCGCAAGGTTAATTAAGGGCGACATCAATTTACATGGGCCACACCAGGAAGCCCAAAAGTAAACTAACACAGGTTGCTCGGACTGCAATACTTCTGATTCAAATTCATTATCAGTTATGGTGATTACGCCTTCACTCATGACAGTCTCCATTAAGTGACATTAATCAAAGTTCACACACAATACTTTATCTTAAAAGTGCTGGATACTGTTATTAATGATGGTGATTAGAAGCGAAAAATAGTTGAATGCTCATGTAACATCCCACAACTTAGGTTGTGGGAATTACGTACTAGTAAGGAAATATGCCTTAGATTTTATCTATTTCATCTAATTGCCTTTTCAGGGCTTCTAAGTCGGCATCAACAACATCATTAGATTTGGCGGTGCTGCTGTCTTGTTTTGGTGATATTTGTGGTTGGTTGGGTGCTGCCGCAGGTGGTAGCATTTGTCGCTTTAATGCTGCTAACTCATCATCAACATCGCTACTTTCCAACTGGGCAAATTGGGTTTCTAAATCCGCACCAGCCAACTCCGCTCCGGCTTGGGCGCGAGCTTCTTGCATCAAGACCTTTTCTTCCATGCGCTCAAATGCAGCCATGGCGCTGCTGGTACTCATCCCCCGCACCATACCTTCGAGTTGCTCTTGGGCTTTGGCAGAGGTAATGCGAGCTTTGAGCATTTCTTTTTTGGTTTTGGCTTCAGAAATCTTGCTTTCTAGCTGCATTAAGTTGCGCTTGAGGGTTTCAGTTTGAGTGGTTTGCTGATCTAAGCTAGTTTTGAGAGCCAGACTGGTATCACTAAAACTCTTTTTACGTTCCAGAGCTTGTCGTGCTAGGTTTTCATCGCCCTTTTGCAGGGCTAGTTGAGCATTGCGTTGCCACTTGTTGATTTCATTTTGGGACTCATTGTACTGTGTCTGAGTGCGTTTTTGAGCAGCGATCGCCTGAGCTACACCTTGACGCAACTGTACCAAGTCTTGCTGCATTTCCAGGATAGCTTGTTCTAGCATTTTTTCTGGGTCTTCAGCTTTATTCACCAAGTCGTTGAGGTTAGAACTGACTACTCGTTTAATCCGATCAAATAATCCCATAATTTTTTTTCCTTTGGCAGTGGACGCGTTTTGTGATTAAGTTTTCTTTTTTACTATTTTAGTAGCTGTCTATTTCAATGTAATTTTTCCGGCTTGGTTCCCTACCTCCCGACGCCCGTTATTTTTTAAGATATATCCTAAATGTGCTCATTGCCCAATGTTTAGCGGTCTTGACTCTCAGGTAATTGCTGTTGATTGAACACCTGACCTTTGAGGGCTGCTAATTCCCTGTCGATGTCACTAGCAGCTTCTAGGGAGTCGAATTGTTTTTGTAAGTCGTCAGTACCCAGTTGCGCCATGGCTTCTGATTGGGCTTCAATTTGCAAAACTTTATCTTCCATGCGCTCAAAGGCATTGAGACTACTGGTAGGGGAGGTAGTATCGAGCATATCCTGGAGTCGCACAGCAGCCTCAGCGGAACGGGCGCGAGCTATATACATATCTTTTTTGGTTTTCGCCTCGCTGATTTTTAACTCTAGCGATCGCATATCCTTTTTTAGTCTAGCTACTATGTCATTTTGCTGCTCTATTTGAGTAGATAGAGCCGTAGCCGTTTCTTGATAAGCTTTGCGTTTAGTTAAAGCTTCCCGTGCTAAAAGTTCATTTCCTTGTTGTAGTGCTAATTGAGCGCGGCGATACCATTCTTCTGATGTTGATTGTGCGCCAGCGGCCTGTCTTTCGGTGCGTTTTTGAGTGGCGATCGCCTGTGCGACTCCTTGTCGTAATCGCACCAAGTTGTCCTGCATCTCCATGACGGCTTGTTCCAGAATTTTCTCTGGATCTTCGGCACTACCTAGCAAGCTATTGATATTAGCGCGAATTATCCGCAGGATACGCTTGATAATTTCCATGTTGACTCTCCATTGATGTTTTGTCCACAGTGCCGTGGAATGGAAACTAAGTACTAGGCAAAAAGAATGCAATATCCAATACCCATGGACTCAGCCGAATAAATATTGTCTTCATCCTATCCTAGACTTTTACCTTCCTGGGGGAATATTTAAACCTGGTGTGTTTTAGCTGAAATATTTGTCTGCCACAATTTTAAATAGGTCTGAAAAAATTTCAATCTCTCAAGATGTCGTTTAAGTCAGTTAATCATATTTTAGATGGTCTAAAACAACAAGCCAAATGGCAAGAGCAACCCTTGCAGCGCTTGCTAGAGTTATGGCCAGATATTGTGGGAAAAGTGGCTGCTACCCATACGCGTCCGTTATCAATTCAGCGTCATGTTTTATTCGTAGCAACTTCTAGCGCTGCTTGGGCGCAGAACATGACATTTGGACGCACCGCTGTGCTTTTAAAGTTAAATCAAAATTTGTCTGAGCCGTTGGTAGATATTCGCTTTTCCACTAAAGATTGGCAGCCTCTTCCAGATTACTTACAGCCCATAAGCATTATCCCACAGGAGCATCCCAGTTATCTGGGTGATGTCAGTACTTCACCGAGTGAGACTACACCCACTATTGAGAATCCCAAGATGGCTTTTGCATCCTGGGCTAAAAGAATGCAAGGGCGATCGCATGGCTTACCCCTTTGTCCACAGTGTCAATCTCCCACCCCACCCGGTGAACTCCAGCGTTGGGGTATGTGTTGTGTTTGTGTTTCCAAGCAGTTTTAAATCTTTATGAGTTAATAACTATATGAGTTTATTTTAAAGTCTGCCTTTATCCTGAATAAACTGGGAGATTTCATGACACCGACCCTACCCGATTCATCAATTTAGGATTTAATTTAAATCCATGATGCTAACTTTATCTTTGATCCCTAGCGGTTTTTAGTCTTAAATAAGCGTGTAGCCACTCCTGTGATCATTTACATATATAACAAGAATATAAAGAGATCGTAAAGTTGATCCCCGGGTGGGGATCGCTGAAACCTAGGTAAAATAATGACTTTTTGGTGATATTACCTATTTATATATAAAGGCACAATATAAGAACAATAGAAATTAATCATAAATTGCATTTAAAGATGAACCCCAATGAAACCCATTAAATCCTTGACATCTGCCTGTAGATATTGTCGTCATTACCAGCCAGAAGGTCGCCGAGGCGGAATGTGTCAGAAGTTAGGAAGCCCCGTACAAGCAAGTTGGAAAGCTTGCTCTTTGGCGCTTCCACCTTTTGCACCTTCTTGGGAAACGTTGGAAGATGCTTGGGGTTTACCAGATGCAACAAGAGTTTTAGGTTCTTCACCAACTCTGGCTACACATCCAGAGAATACTATTATTGCCCCTGTAGAGGAAATAACTACCTACACTTCCCAGGAGGCTAAGAGTCAGATGGTGCAAATATAGTATTTATCTAGCGATTAAGTATCGACATTTTAAGGTAGCCAAGGAAAGGTGCGAAAATTCGGGGGACGTTTTTCTAAAAAGGCTTGTTTTCCCTCAGAACCCTCTTCTGTCATGTAATACAGTAAAGTGGCGTTTCCGGCCAGTTCTTGTAAACCAGCTTGTCCGTCACAATCAGCATTGAATGCTGCTTTTAGACACCGAATTGCAATCGGACTTTTTTCTAAAATTTCTTGCGCCCATTGAATACCTTCAGCTTCTAGTTGTTCTACTGGGACAATACAATTAATTAAACCCATATCTAGAGCTTGTTGTGCATTATATTGGCGGCATAAAAACCAAATTTCCCGTGCTTTTTTTTGTCCCACAATACGGGCGAGATAACTAGCACCAAAACCACCGTCAAAACTGCCTACTTTAGGGCCAGTCTGTCCAAAAATAGCATTATCCGCGGCAATGGTGAGGTCACAAATCAAGTGCAGCACGTGTCCACCACCCACAGCATAACCGGCTACTAAAGCAATTACCACTTTTGGCATAGAACGAATCAGGCGCTGCAAGTCTAAGACGTTTAAGCGGGGGATCCCAGCATCGTCAACATAACCGGCCTGTCCTCGGACACTTTGATCTCCCCCAGAACAGAAAGCGTATTTACCATCCGTGTGTGGTCCCGCACCAGTAAATAGAACTACGCCTATACTAGTATCTTCTCGGGCATCACAGAAAGCGTCATACAGTTCAAAGACGGTTTTGGGACGGAAGGCATTGCGTTTATGGGGACGGTTAATGGTAATTTTAGCAATGCCATCGGTTTTGTGATACAGTATGTCTTCGTAGTTTTTGGCTATTTGCCAGTTAATGTGCATGATGTATATAGTAAGATGAGAATTGAGAATTTTATGTGAGTAACTTTTGGATCTTGTGGTGTGGGCATATTGCCCGCTGCTAGTTTACCCTACAAGAGATGCACTGCAATATCTAGCGCTAATTTCTCTAAACTTTCTTTTCTCCACTGAGCATCTAATTTTCTATTTGTCCTGACTTCTAAAACTCTAATTCCCTTATTTGGTAAAACAGACAATTTCTCTTGTAACTGTTCCCAAGAACTAATCAACTCATGGGTTACATTGTATGTAGCACATAACCGAGCAAAATCTATATTCTGGGGAGTGGCAAAAAATTCTTCAAATGGTGGGTCAAATTTGGCTATGGGTAACATTTCAAAAATACCCCCACCATTGTTATTAATTAACACAATGGTCAAATGTCCTAGGAATTTGTTTTTAATTAAAAATCCGTTGGTATCATGTAATAAGGCCAAGTCCCCTGTTAACAGCACACTACTTTGCTGATGGTGTGCAATTCCTAATGCTGTGGATAGTATGCCATCAATGCCATTTGCACCTCGGTTAAAATAAGGTTGCACACCTAAATTATTCGGTTTCCAGAAATATTCTACATCCCTGACCGGCATACTATTAGAAATAAATAAGGGTGTTACTGGGGGGAGATTTTGCGAAATTACCCACGAGATTTTACTTTCAATTATTTCGTCTATATTCGCAAATATTTCATCAATATTTTTTCGTAATTGTATTTCTAGATAACACCATTTTTGTAAATAAATCCCTGGGTGACTATTCACTGCTCCCCGGTCATATATATTTTCTACAGATATCCTTAAGTGTGTGGTTTTTCCATGTAAAGGGTCTAGGTCTTGATAACTACTATCAATTATCCAGTATTGGGGTTGGGTCGTAGATAGCCAGTGACGTAGTTCTTTACTGGTAGGCATTTCGCCAATTTGAATTACTATTTCTGGGGTTAATTCTTGGGCAAGTTTCTGATTACGTAAAATGATGTCATAGGTGGAAATTAAGTATGGGTTGAGGCTAGCATAATTTCTGAGTGGGGAAAGTCCCTCAGCTAAAACAGGCCAGTTGAGTGTTTGGGAAAGATGGGCGATCGCTTGACAATATTTCTCGGCTTTTTGGGGTTGAGCAACACCGGCGATGATGATCCCGCGTTCAGATTGTAACCACTGTTGGGGAATGGGGAATGGGGAGTGGGGAATCAGGTTAGTCTTTCCTATACCTGCAAAAAATGTTTCTGGGTGTAAGTTTGACTGTAAATTCCTCAAGTCAGTTCCATCGGGAATCGGTGCGAGGGGGTCACGGAAGGGAATATTTAAATGAACTGGCCCCTGTGTGGGAATTTGACAGCGCTCCCAAGCATGAATGACGGTTTGTCGGAGATAACCGAGCATTTTCAAGTCTGGGGAGGGTATAGCTAACTCTGCTTGCCAGTTTGGGTAATTACTATATAATTTTACTTGGTCTATGGTTTGCCCAGAATGACAATTTCTTAATTCTTGTGGTCGATCGCTGGTTAACACTAACAATGGTACACGACTTTCTTGGGCCTCAATGATTGCGGGGTAAAAATTCGCTCCTGCGGTTCCAGATGTGCAAAGCAATACTACAGGAACTCCGGTGGCTTTGGCTCTTCCCAAGGCGAAAAAAGCGGCTGAACGCTCATCAAGAATAGAAATGGCTTCAATACCAGGTATTTGCTGGACAAAGGCGACTACTAAAGGTGTAGAACGGGAACCAGGACAAATGACTACGCAGTTCAACCCCAAGCGTTTGAGTGTTTCGGTCAATATGTAAGCCCAAAGTTGATTAACATTCTGATAGGCTGGTGTTAAATCAAGCATAGCCATCCTATCATTTGAAATTCTCTGGCAAATTTCTCTGGGAAAGTTGAACTTTTCCAGTCTCCGCTAAATGTCAAATTTACTCTCAAGGTCTTATGGATTGCATTCATTTAACTAATATTCGCTGCTATGGTTACACTGGATATCTACCAGAAGAACAGGTATTAGGACAGTGGTTTGAGGTGGATGTGAAGTTATGGTTAGATATGTCCACCGTTGCTAAGACTGATGCCATTGAAGATACTATAGATTATCGCGCTGTCATTAGTTCCATACAACATCTGGTAAAAACAGCTAAGTTTGCTTTAGTAGAAAAATTAGTAAGTGTGATCGCTGATTCTATGCTGGAAAAGTGCGATCGCGTCACAAAAGTGCAAGTGATTCTCAGTAAACCCGCCGCGCCTATTCCTGATTTTGGTGGCAGAATTAGTGTTGAAATGACTAAAACCAGGTAAATGCTCACCACTGCATCTCTTGGGGTAAAAAAATACCATACTGGGATCATAAGTATTGATGTTTAGGATTTCCTTGGCAGCATCAATATAGCAGCTTGTATGAATTCAGAGATTTTATTGCCTTTTCAGATCATGTTCAGATATTATTCTGACGATTTCCTCCCAAATCGTCACGGGGTTAAAAGGTTTGGTAATCACTCCAGCAACACCCATTGTGCTAAAATGCTTCCGATCTTTTGACAATACCTTTGCAGTTACTAAAATAACTGGTATCAATTGGGTAGCAGCATCAGCTTGTAACTTTTCCCAGACTTGAAAACCATCCATATCTGGCATAGATACATCTAATAAAATTGCATCGGGGGATTCTAATTTAGCTTTGAGTATAGCTTCTTTTCCGGATGTGGCTACAATTGCTTGCCAAAGGGCAAACTTTTCTAAAGATACTCGTAAAACAGCACAAATATCTTTTTCATCATCGACAATCAAAATTTTTTTTGTCATAGATATTTTATCGGTATAGTAAAGTAAAATGTACTACCACTATTCAGTACACTTTCTGCCCAAATTTTACCCTGATGTTCTTCAACAATGCTTCTACAAATTGCCAGACCCAAACCTGTACCACCTTTTTGGCGAGCGTCGGATACATCAACTTGTTGAAACCTCCCGAAGATCGCTTCTAATTTTTCTGGGGGAATACCTTTACCTTGATCTGTGATGGTAAACAGAATATCTTCCTCACTCATACTTACTGACAATTCCACAGTACCACCAGGTCGGGAAAACTTAATGGCATTCCCTAATAAATTCGTTAAGGTTTGCAGAATGGCT
>NZ_JAQMTM010000025.1:0-7677 GCF_028331085.1 Anabaena sp. CS-542/02 | reverse complement strand
TGGGTAGAGTGATTGCATATAGGCGATTTGTCTACCAAGGTCGTCTCGTTGCTTGGTTGAACTAACTCGGCAGTAGCAGACAATGGAAGTTCTAGTTGCACCACGGAGGTAGGATTCAACGTGAAAAAGTCTTTGTCCTGCCTCGTTTTTGATGCTTTCAATCTTGCCATTGTCTGCGTACTTCCTTAAAGTGTTTGGGTGCAATCCCAGTTGTTAAACTGCTTCTCGTAGTGGTACATAAGCCATACCACTATATTAGCATTTATGAGCGTATATAATCTATTGTTAGTAAATAACTAGCTATTGGCGACCCGTCAACATGGTTGGCAATTTGAAATCATTGAAGATTTAGGCTGAGGATTAAATTATAGCAAATGTATTTTTATTTACACCCTTCAATGACACAAATATCCTCAGCAGTGCGGATAACCTGAGTTAATTTCAAACCCGCTTGAGCAAATAATTGGTGAAATTCACTTTCTGTTCTTTCTTTTCCTCCAGGACACATCACCAACATATTTAAATCTAACATTTTGGCTCCTCCCGGAATATTACCAGGTTCAACAATCATCTCTAAAACCAAGATTTTACTATGCTCATCCATAGCATTTGTGCAGTTTTGGAGAATTGTTAATGCTCGTTCATCATCCCAGTCATGAAGAATGTGTTTTAAAAGATAGGCGTCTCCTCCCTGTGGTACCGATGTAAAAAAATCGCCACTGACCTTTTGACAACGTTCAACAACACCATGTTTTGCCAAAGTAGGTTCAGCATGGGAAATGACATATTCTTCATCAAACAAAATACCTTGTAGATGGGGGTATTTTTGCAAAAATGTTCCCAACATTTCCCCATATCCTCCCCCTATATCAACTAGGGTTTTAAATTGGGAAAAATCATATACATCTAATATGGCTTTTTCTTCCACAAAAGAGAAAGAGTTCATGCACTGCTCAAATATCTCTGCATCTTGGGGATGGGATTTAAAGTAATCAAATACTCCCATACCAAAAGAATGATCAAATGCTGGTTTTCCGGTTTTGACACTATAGAGGAAATTTCCCCAAGCTTGATAATGAGGTGCATCCCCCAACATGACGGCTGTAGCTTGGAGTGATTGGGGATGATCACTACATAAATATTCTGCTAAGGGAGTGAGGATAAATTGTTCAGGTTCTGTTTCGTGGAAAATACCGATACTGGCTAAAGCCCTCATCATGCGGTACAATGAGCCAGGATTACTATCAGTATTTTCCGCCAGTTGTTGACAGGATTGAGAACCTGGTTTCAGGAGATCCGCAATCCCCAACTTAGCGGCGGTGCAGATAGCTTGAGATACCCAATAACCGGAAATCATTTGTGATAATTGGGTATGGGGAGAAAATTGAGGTATCACAATTTCACTCATTACTTTACCTAAATTGTTTCAGTGGATTTCCGGATCATATCATGGAAGATTAACCAGACGTATATAAAATCTTAGGTAAAAAGTAGTAATGGCTTTCATACCGGTATAGCCTAAATCATCAGGGTGCTAGATGTTAGCTTTTACTGTGGTGACGGCGCTTTAATTCCGCCTCAATAGCTTGGACTACAGTTTCAATGACCTTGACGCGGGCATAATATTTGTCATTAGCAGCGACAATTGTCCAAGGAGCGTTGGGGGTGCTGGTGCGGTGGATGGCTTGATTTACTGCTACATAGTAATCATTCCACTTTTCCCGATTCCGCCAGTCTTCATCGGTAAGCTTGTACTGCTTAAAGGGGTCATTTTTACGAGATGTAAACCGCTCAAGTTGTTCTTCTGGGCTAATGTGCAACCATAACTTAACTAAAACATAGCCAGCAGTGGTTAACTGAGCCTCAAACTCATTAATTTCGCGGTAGGATCGGCGCCACTCGATTTCCGAAGCAAAACCTTCTACCCGCTCCACTAATACCCGACCATACCAAGAGCGGTCAAAAATACCAATTATCCCAGATGTGGGTAGTTGTCGCCAAAATCGCCAGAGGTAATGATGAACTTTTTCCTCGTCTGTGGGCGCGGGGAAGGGATAAACAAAGTAACTGCGAGGATCGAGAATATCTGTGAGGCGTTTAATTGCGCCCCCTTTACCTGCTGCATCCCAGCCTTCAAACATTACCAGTACAGGAATTTGATCTTGATAAATGCTTAATTGCAACTTGCGTAGTTTTACCTGCTCTTGGAGTAATTTTTCTTGGTATTCTGGTTCGGAAAGACTTAAGCTTAAATCGACTTGTGCGAGTAAGTCTAACTCGGTGGGTTCTAACTGGGTTTGTGGTGGTAAAGTGGGGGTGGGAAGCTGAATTTTTAGCCTATCCAATGCAGATGTTAAAGTTGCAGCTAGCTGGGTAAGTACTTTCACCTGCGCCCAGCGCTCTGAGTCTGCTTCTATTAGAGTCCAAGGTGCAAAGCCGGTACTAGTTTGTACTAGCATATCTTCTGCATAGCTGGTGTAACGGTCATAGTGTTTTTCCTGCTTCCAGTCTTCTTTGCGTACCCGCCAAGCAGTTAATTCATCTTTAGCGTATTCTTTTAAACGACTTTTCAATTCTTTACGGCTCAGATGTAACCAAAATTTAGCGATCGCAGTCCCATCATCCACCATTTGGCGCTCAAAGGCGTTAATTTGTGCAATCAGGGTGGGTACTGTGGGAACTTGATTGGTTCCGACCCGCTCTAACAGACGTTCTTCGAGAACATGAGTATACCAACTGTGATAGAAAAAGCTAATTTTACCTTGGGCGGGTATTTTTTCCCAAAATCGCCAGAGGAAGGGATATTTACGTTCTTCTGGGGTGGGTGGCCAGATAGGATGTACCTGAAATCCCCGTGGGTCCATGTAAGAAACCATTTGCTTTACTAGTCTACCCTTACCAGAAGCAGCCCACCCCTCCAAGACCACAATTACAGGTAACTTTTTATTCCAACAGGCATTTTGCAGTTCTCGCAGTTGATACATCAGCCTGTCAATTTCTGACTTGTAGGTGGCTTTATCTAAGGAAACTGTTAAATCAAGTGTATCTAGCATAGCATTGGTTTATCTATGTATTACGATATTATGGCATACAGTAGATATTAGTAGTTGTAAATAAAATTTTACCCTCCCCGCAGCCGGAGACTGAAAAGATCAAAAAATTACCCAACCATAGATAAAAATTACCTTGTTCTTTTCACCCCAAAAAAGTTGATAATATTGCCAGATGTAAGTCCCAATATTCACTATGAACAATCAACCCGGAGAATATGATGCTGTCCTTGGTGGTCACAGTCCAAGTCCTGAGTTTGCAGTAATTTTAGGTGGTCTTGAAGGGGTGATATTCCGGTATAGTGACCCTAACCCCCAGGTGAGAATTGCAGCACTTGCACAGGCTTTGAATTATAGTGAAGCAGGTTTAGATATATTAATTGAGGCTTTGAATGATCAGTCGTCACAAGTACAAAATGCTGCTTATTCTTTATTGCAGTCTCGCACAGAAGCCAAGGTCAGACAAGCCCTGAGTATATTTGAAGATGGACCATTAAAGTCAGCTATCGGGGTGGACTATAAGAATCTGCGTGACCTACTTCTGCAAAAAAGGTGGAGAGACGCAGATGATGAAACCAGACGCTTAATGTTAGGGGTGGCGAACCGGGAAAAAGAAGGTTGGTTAAACCATGAGAGTATTGATAATTTTCCCTGTGAAGACCTGAGCATCATTGACCAGTTATGGCTCAAATATAGCAATGGGCGCTTTGGGTTTTCTGTACAGAAACGCATTTATGAAAGCATTTATGAAAATTTGGGAGGAAAGAAACAGTGGGAATATGATATTTGGAGAGCCTTCGGGGACAAAATAGGATGGAGGAAAGGGGGAAGTTGGTTATACTACATTGATATTATTTTTGACCTCACAGCAGTAGAAGGCCACCTCCCAGTTTACGAGTGTTGGTTGGGGGAGAAAGAACTGGTTTGGGGGGTGAATTTCTTTTCTCACGTTGGTACTTGTCAACTTTAAGCCCAACATTGTATCAAAGTCTGTTGAATTAAACGACGTTGAAACCCATCACAAATTCCTATAACTCTGCCATGATGGGGTTATGATTCCTCAACCCCACCTGGTGGTATTACAAGTATTTACCCTCAACTTATCTGGTTTACAAGTTACTTCAATTACCGATCGCACTAGAATCACCTGCAATTAAGCCGAAGCGGTCAACTCTGACTGAGTTTTAGTTTTACGTAACTCCAAGTATATTAACAAGGCGTTAATATCTGCGGGATTTACGCCCCCTGTCCGTGCTGCTTGACCGATAGTTAAGGGTTTGACACGGGTGAGTTTTTCCCGCGCTTCTTTAGAAAGGGTATCAATTGTGTTATAATCTAAGTCCGCGGGTAGCTGGCGGTTAGCCTGACGGGTAATCTGTTCAATCTGATGTTGTTGTCTAGCCAGATAACCAGAATACTTGATGTCAATCTCTGCGCCTTCTTTTTCCCCTTGGTTGAGGGTGGGGTTTCCCAGTCCGTAACGTTCCAGGTCAATGTAATGGAATCCTGGACGACGGAGTAAATCAGCTAGGGTGATAGAACCTTTAATAGCTTGTTGGGATGCGGAGGCGATCGCCTGACCGATGGGGTCATGTTCCTTAATTCTGGTATTATATAAACGGTCTTTTTCTTGATTAATCTGCGTCTGTTTACTGGTGAACAACTCCCAACGGCGATCGTCAACTAAGCCGATTTCCCTTCCTAAAGGTGTTAAACGTTGGTCAGCATTATCAGACCGCAACAATAACCGATACTCAGACCGACTAGTGAGCATCCGGTAAGGTTCCCGTAAATCTTTAGTACACAAATCATCAAGCAAAGTACCAAGATAACTATGTTCACGGGGGAAAACAATCATCTGGTTACCCTGAACCAACCGCGCCGCATTAATACCCGCCACAATTCCTTGGGCTGCGGCCTCTTCATAACCCGTAGTACCGTTAATTTGTCCCGCGCAGAATAAACCATTAATTTTCTTAGTCATCAGTGTAGGATAACACTGGGTGGCGGGTAAATAGTCATACTCCACCGCATAAGCCGGACGCAACATCGTACAACTTTCCAAACCCGGCAGAGTGCGTAACATTTGCAACTGGAGATTTTCCGGTAACCCCGTAGAAAACCCTTGAATATATAACTCTGGGATATCCCGCCCTTCCGGTTCAATAAAGATTTGGTGGCTCTCCTTATCAGCAAAGCGGACTATTTTATCTTCAATACTGGGACAGTAGCGAGGTCCCTTAGCTTCCACCCAACCACCATAAACCGGTGATAAATGTAAATTTTCCCGAATTAACCGATGAGTATCTGCATTAGTCCGGGTAATGTAACAGGGAACCTGTTCCCGTTCCACCCACACATCCGGGTCAAAACTAAACCAGCGTACCTCCTCATCTCCTGGTTGGATAGTCATCTTAGTATAGTCCACCGATCGCCTATCTACCCGTGCGGGCGTACCCGTTTTCAGCCTACCGGTTTCAAAACCCAAGCGGTTGAGAGTTTGGGTCAAACCCTCAGCCGCAAACTCGCCAGCTCGTCCAGCGGCCATAGACCTATTACCTACCCAGATTTTACCACCCAAAAACGTCCCAGTAGTCAAGATCACCGCTTGACATTGAAACCCCACACCAAAATAAGTTTCAACCCCAATCACCTCATCATTAGTACCCAAAACCAAATCCGTAACCATCCCCTCCCGGATAGTCAGATTTTCTTGGTTTTCCACAACACCCTTCATCACCGCCGCATATTCCCGCTTATCACTTTGAGCGCGTAAAGCCCATACCGCCGGGCCCCGTGAAGAATTGAGGACGCGCTTTTGTAAATAGGTGCGGTCCGCAACCTTGCCAATTTCCCCCCCCAGAGCATCCACCTCATGGGTCAACTGCGACTTAGCCGGTCCACCCACCGCCGGGTTACAAGGTTGCCAAGCTATTTTATCCAAGTTGAGTGTCAGTAGCAGAGTCCGACAGCCCAGACGAGCCGCAGCCAGAGCCGCTTCACAACCGGAGTGACCCGCACCCACCACAATAACATCAAAAGCGTCTTGGAATTCAACGGAATTGTGCATGGTCATACTTACACAGATTAGCAGGTTAACAGTTACTACAACTGATTGTAACCCAACCACAACCACCTAAAAACGCTGTGATGTAACCGAATAGGTGACAGATTAAGATCCCGGACTTCTCACATCATCACAGATAATCTAGGATAACTTAGCTAGAAGTCGGGGATCTGTGGGGGGATGTTAAATGCGATAGCGAAGCGCTGCTGCAAGCAGATCGCCCTGGGTTGAAAAATTCCGTTTGATGCTACACGGGGAGCCAGGGGTTAGAAACCCCCGTCTCAAAGCTAAAGTCAGATAAATCTGACTAGAAAATCATGTATTTGATTATCTTGAAAAGATGCGTCGCCATTCTCTATACCCCCATCCCTTTGTAAGGGGATGGGTTGGGGGTGGGGTCAAACCTGATAAAAACACCTGCGCAGGGCGATCGCCCCGTCTCAAAACTCCTATTACCACTTGCGGGGTTGAAAATCCGGCTCATTTAAAATCACCACATCATCACCGCACAGACCCAAAACAAATAAACCTTGACCATAGGCATAATCACGTACCTCATTAGTAACCACCATCCCCGCCACTGCACCCATAGCTTGTACATCTGTATACCTAGGCATGAGGCGCTTAAACTTTTCTAAACGCTGTAAATGCTTATCCACATCGGCTTGATTGGGTTTACTCTTAACCTCAACTAACACCGCTTCTGTATCATTTACCACTAATAAATCAATTTCCAAACCTTCACCCCCGCGCTGGGTAGATAACCCTGGGTGAAGTTCATGGACATCTATACCCCGTTCTCGAAACAATCGTACTGCAGCAGGGCGTACTTGCCATTCTACAAACTCCCCCAGACGATTACCTAACTTACCCAGTTGTTGACTTACCTGTTTAATCTGCTTATCAGTTGCTTGAGCTTGCTGTTTAAGAAACCGCTCTGTTTCTTGAGATCGTTCTTTTAATAACCGCTCAGTTTCTTGAGATTGTTCTTTTAATAACCGCTCAGTTTCTTGAAAGCGTCGCTCTGTTTCCTTTTGAGCTACAATCAACTCACTTAATAAGCGCCAAACATCATCAGGTGTGTAAGTCATGGTTGATTCGAGAGGGCATAGCAACATTATAATACCTGAAGCATAATACCTAAAGCGATCGCTCTGGGTTGAAAAATTCCGTTTGATGCTACACGGGGAGCCAGGGGTTAGAAACCCCCGTCTAATAGCTAAAGTCAGATAAATCTGACTAGAAAATCATGTATTTGATTATCTTGACGGGATACGTCGCCATTCTCTATACCCCCATCCCCTTACAAGGGGTGGGGTCGAACCTCATCCCACCATCTACGCAGGGCGATCGCCCTTCTCTCTCCATACTTATTAGGGGGTTTTATCTCTACCCTAAGATAGATGACAAACTTACAGCTATTCTAACTTAAAGTTATTTACACTTGTATAAATTTTAATAAACTGTCTGCTAAATTACTGTCAGCTATCCTCTATATTTAAATTTCTGCCCTTGTATATCCCTGATTTTCCCCATGTCCAGACTTTTGATTAGCCAGTA
>NZ_JAQMTM010000024.1:0-14708 GCF_028331085.1 Anabaena sp. CS-542/02 | reverse complement strand
GTCACACCTCTTCCAATTCCAACTTGAGCGGCTGTGGTTTGACCTACCTGAATGGTAGTCATTCTATTGTTGGTATTTACCGCTGCCGGGGTAGTCGGGGGGATGTTGGGAGTTACCGTAACTGGGGTAGTCGGGGGGACGTTGGGAGTTACCGCTGCCGGGGTAGTCAGGGGGACGTTGGGAGTTACCGCTGATGGGGCTGTAGGTCCCCCTGGCAGAGTTACCCCACTCAGAGAGCCGACCGGAACTGGCCCTGCCAGGACAAAATCCGCACATATAGAAGAGGTCAAACAATAACCCCACACGAAAGTAGCAGCAAACAAATTAAATCGTTTCATAACACCTCACACAAGTTAAGTTATATATGCAAATAGAACCTGATTTGATCCGCTAAGGTTCCTGTGACTAATATTGCTATTATTCCAGTGTTAATCCTCTTACAAGATTTCTGCCCAGGTATGCAGTATTTTTATTAACTCTACTCTTAATCAATCAGTTCCTGATTTCATAAATTTATTTTTTTTGAGAGAATAATGCTATATTGTTATGGTGGGCTTTTGTGTGTAGTAGATAGTTACCCTAAAATGGTTGTTAATGGTACTAGTAGTAGATATATGATTACAGTATGTTTCAACATAAAACTTAAACTAAAACCTATTTTGTTAACGACTGCAATTCAAAAATTCTTATTTACACAGATAATAAATGATAGTCCGCTCTCTACTAGAACGGTTTTCATCTTATTTACCCACGATGCCAGATTCGATACTCTCCTGTTCATCTGAAGGCAAAACCCAGAGGTGGAAGATTTTATGATCTTATGGGTGCGTCTTAAGCCAGGATAAGGCTAATGTTATCAAGTCCAAGAAATGTAAAAAAACTAACAAATAAAATCATACCCTGATCTTAAGACAAGGCCAAGACCAGATATGGTTTAATTTATTTACTAAGTAAGATATCAGTTATTCTTCAGTGAAACAATCAAGTATAAGATAATTTTATATTATCTTCACATTCATATAAATATGACTGTATTTCTTTACCTAAAGAATATATAAGTATCAATGCTAACCTTTGCATGAGGGATAGCTGGCTTGTTGATCTGCCATCTCCAGCCTTATTTATTAAGGATATAATCATATTTTTTAATAAAACTTCAACTTTGATTTAAGTTTCCATCCTGATAGATATCAGGAAATTTGAGTGAGTTAATTTAATTTATTTAGTTGGTGCTAGTTGCTACTATTCTTTTTTCCCAAGAGAAAAAGTATCTAAAAATACAGAAGTTTAGGCTGAGTAAATAGAAGATAAGTCAAATTTATGGCTGAGTTGATGGAGGTTGTTCCCACAACCTACCGTCATTATGCCTAATGTTGTGGGAACAGAGGTACTAAATTTGTACTATTATCCATGCTTTATAGTGTTAATTTCACCTCAGAGTTGCCAGTTGAGGCGATTGTGGGTATCCAAACATGATATTAGAGGATTAAAAATTCCGGGAATGAGGGTAGATTTTTTGGGTAATAATATGCTATTTCCCTAATACAATTATCAAAAATGTTTACAAGTGTACCAATATTTTCCTAAACTCCTAGTTAGGTTATTTGCAAGTGATGCTTGATCAACCAATGTTTAGTTTGGGCGTTAATGTGTAGCGCCTAAACAGTTTGTTGTCTTCAATGTATAGGGTGTCATTTAAACTCATGTACCAACAAAAATCGACAATTAAAAATAGGCGATTATCTGGGAAATACTACGCTAAAAAAAGACCATTTACCGGAAGATTAAAGCAATTTAACTTAGCTATTAAGGGGCTGACTCCCAGTTGGCAAGCCTGTTTACCCTTAGCTTGCTTGATTGTTTTGGCTTGGGGTTATGTAGCAGTTGCTCAACCACCAGAGTCGGGGACAACAGAAATAGGAGAACTTAAGGTTGCTCTAGATACTCTTTGGGTGGCGATCGCCGCATTTTTAGTATTCTTTATGAATGCTGGTTTCGGGATGTTAGAAACCGGTTTTTGTCGTCAGAAAAATGCCGTTAACGTTCTAGCTAAGAACTTAATTGTATTTGCTCTAGCGAGTATTGCCTTTTGGGCAATTGGCTTTGGTATCATGTTTGGCGACGGTAATAACTTCTTAGGAACCTCGGGGTTTTTCCTCTCAGGAGCAGATAACAGTCCTTTAACAAAAGAGGCTTATCAAGGTGTGTTCAGTTCTCTGAGCTGGGCGGGTGTACCTTTAGCGGCCAAGTTTTTATTTCAACTAGCCTTTGCGGGAACTGCAGCGACAATTGTTTCCGGTGCAGTAGCAGAGAGAATTAAATTTTTTGACTTCTTAATCTTCAGCCTTCTACTGGTAGGTATTGCTTACCCCCTTACCGGACACTGGGTATGGGGTGGTGGTTGGCTAAGTCAATTTGGCTTCTGGGACTTTGCAGGTTCTACGGTCGTCCACTCGGTAGGTGGTTGGGCGGCTTTAATGGGAGCTGCATTTCTCGGACCACGGATTGGTAAATATCAAGGTGACGAAGTTTTGGCTTTACCAGGTCACAACATGAGCATTGCTACCTTGGGCTGTTTAATTCTCTGGTTGGGTTGGTTTGGTTTTAACCCCGGTTCCACCATGGCCGCTGATGGTAATGCGATCGCGCACATAGCTCTAACAACTAACATGGCCGCGGCTGCAGGTGCAATTGGTGCTACAGGTACAGCTTGGATTTACTTAGGTAAGCCCGACTTATCAATGATCATCAACGGTGTTTTGGCTGGATTGGTAGCAATTACAGCTTCTTGCGCCTACGTTGGTATCCCCGCTGCGTTACTCATTGGTTTCATTGGGGGAGTAATTGTAGTTTTTGCAGTCACACTATTCGATAAAATCCGTATTGATGACCCAGTGGGCGCTACCTCAGTTCACCTTGTTTGTGGTATCTGGGGAACTCTAGCAGTAGGTCTGTGGTCTGTAGGTCCTGGTATTTATTCCTGGTATGGTGAAGGTGCAGGCCCAGCAGCGGGTTTATTTGCTGGCGGTGGTTTAGGACAGTTCTTGATTCAACTAGTTGGTGTTGTGACTGTGGGTGGGATGACAGTTCTTCTGAGTAGCATCTTTTGGCTGATACTCAAAGCTACTTTAGGTATCCGGGTAACTCGTGAGGAAGAATTAGAAGGTTTAGATATTGCTGAACACGGTATGGAAGCCTATACTGGATTCCTCAGAGAAACTACCCCTACGGGATTTCCTGAAGGACACGGGTCACCTGAAATGTCAGGGGATAAATATTAAGATTTTCACTAATTACCCGTCTGAGAAGTGGCGGGTTTTTTTCTGCCCAATTTTGCACCTCTTGCCTCTGGGGATTTAAAATCACTATGGAAGGTCTGCCTAGAAAATCAATTATATTCTAGGGTTAGACATAATAAATAGTAATTTAAGTTGCAAATCCAATGGATACAAAAGCTTTTAAAAGAGCGCTCCAACATTCGGAAAATTATAATCGTAAGGGATTTGGTCACCAAGCGGAAGTCACTACCCAGCTACAATCTGAGTATCAAAGTGGTTTGATTCAGGAAATTCGCGATCGTAACTACATTTTGACACAAGGCGATGTGACTATCCGCCTCGCCCAAGCCTTTGGTTTTTGCTGGGGTGTAGAACGCGCCGTCGCCATGGCTTATGAAACCCGTCAGCATTTCCCCACTGAACCCATCTGGATCACTAATGAGATCATTCATAATCCCTCTGTGAATCAGCGCATGCAGGAAATGAATATCAAATTTATTCCTCTAGAGGCTGGTCAAAAGGATTTTTCCGTAGTGGAAACTGGTGATGTGGTCATCCTACCGGCGTTTGGAGCCAGCGTTCAAGAAATGCAAATTCTCCATGACCAAGGTTGTAAAATTGTTGATACAACTTGTCCTTGGGTGTCGAAAGTTTGGAATACAGTTGAAAAGCACAAAAAAGTTAATTACACATCCATTATTCACGGTAAATATAAGCACGAGGAAACAGTTGCTACTAGTTCTTTTGCGGGCAAATATCTGATTGTGCTCAATTTGCAACAAGCCCAGTATGTTGCAGATTACATTCTCCATGGTGGCGATCGCCAGGAATTTTTGCAAATGTTCGCTAAAGCTTGTTCAGCAGGATTTGACCCTGACCGCGACTTAGAAAGAGTAGGTATTGCTAACCAAACCACGATGCTCAAAGATGAGACTGAGCAAATTGGTAAGCTGTTTGAGCGGACTATGATGCACAAGTATGGAACTATTGAGTTAAATCAGCATTTCCAAAGCTTTAATACCATCTGTGATGCTACCCAAGAACGTCAAGATGCTATGTTAGAATTAGTACAATCAAATCTAGATTTGATGCTAGTAATTGGTGGGTTTAATTCATCGAATACAGCCCAATTACAACAAATTGCCTCTGAAAAAGGTATTCCTTCCTACCACATTGATTGTGTGGAACGAATACATTCAGCAGATGCTATTGAACATCGACAGTTAAACGGGGAATTAGTGATCGACCAAAGCTGGTTACCTGATGGTAAAATCGTTGTAGGAGTGACTTCTGGTGCTTCTACACCCGATAAAGTAGTAGAAGA
Source organism: Anabaena sp. CS-542/02 (assembly GCF_028331085.1). NCBI lineage: Bacteria > Bacillati > Cyanobacteriota > Cyanophyceae > Nostocales > Nostocaceae > Anabaena > Anabaena sp. CS-542/02. The sequence goes on along the minus strand of NZ_JAQMTM010000024.1, from coordinate 10,106 downwards.
CGTGATTTCGCGTATTTTTACATTAAAAGCAATGCTATCAGCAGTTTAAGTAACTTCTACATAGCAGATACCCGACTGATCAAAGAGGTCGGGATCTATTTCCTTGAACTACTCATAATTTAGGTAAAATTTCGGGTAATAACGAACCTGGAACCTTAGATAAACCGAGATTTTGCCCCTCTATTCCCAATTTATTGTGGAAAGCACGAATTGTTTTCACAATATAAGTCAAGGTTGTCTGACGAGCCTCTGGTTGTTGAGCAAACCCATTTATAGCGTGCAAATGATGAGTTAATGCTGCCTCTAAGTGTTGTGAAATTGTAGATTGAGCACCAGTAAAATAACTATCCATAACCAGCTGATAATGAGCTAACCCCAAATTATTGTGAGCAGCAAACAAATCAAAACCTAAATTATTACCCCTAAGTGAGACAGCCAAAGCAATAGCTTCATCATAAGCTGCAATAGACAATTGTAATAAATTTTGTCGTGACTCTTTAGTTGTTTGAGCTAAGTTGGCTAAATGCCAGTAAGCAGTGGCTAGATTATTTTGGGTCGCAGCACAAGCGCCAGGCGCCTTAGCTGGAGTCCGGTATTTCAAAGCTTCGTGGTAGACATTAATAGCTAATTGCAGGTTTTCTGCCGATTCTTCGTATTGCGCTAAATTCCAGTAGGCAGTACCGATATTATTCTGGATCATACCATGCTTCAATGGTTCCTGTTCGGGGCTGTACTGGGCTAAAGCCTGACTGTATAAAGCGATCGCTTTTTTAAAATTGACTACTGGTTGATTGTGTTGCGCTAAATGCCAATAAGCCGTACCTAAGTTATTTTGGCAAGCAGCATACTTTAACGATTCCATCGTGGCTGCACCATAACGTAGCGCTTCGCTGTAAGCTAATACTGCCTGTTGCCAATTCTCTGATGGGTTTGTAAGACGAGCTAAATCACTGTAGGCAGTACCGAGATTATTTTGTAGGCGTGTATGGGTTTCTGGTTTTTCTTGGGGGGATGTCAGCTTTAAAGCCAAATGATAAAATTCAATTGCCTGCTCTATATACGCTTTGCTATCACCTGATGGATGGGGGGTGCGGTATAGCATCCAATAGAGTGTACCCAGGTCATTTAAAATCTCTGGTGTTTGAGGTGATGTTTCATCATAGGCGATCGCCTCCTGATAGGCAAGGATTGCCACCATCAAATTTTCTGAACTTGATTTTCCCTGTTCAATGCGTAAGCGATATAAGTTTCCTAAATGATGATACAGTCTTGCCAATACCTCAACGGAGGCTTGTTGTGAGTGTAGTTCTTCAATTTCTAAAAGGATTTCTTGCAGTTGTTGGTGATCGTCTCCATTTTCACCAGGACTGGTGTTGATTGTTGTTATAATCAGTTGAATTAACTGCTTATTAATATGGGAGAATGAAAATTGGTTCAGCTGGTTGCCTTGACTGGATTGATCACCAGATTTTTGTTGTTCCTTTCGAGCCTTGAATGATTTGGAGTTTTCCTTTTTACCTGGGTGATTCGTTGGTGATTCCACCGGTAAATCTAAATCATCCTCAAAATTTAATTCCCGGGCGGATGTACCGTAGGTTTCGGATTCCATTACTGATTCATCCAGAACAGATGGGTTAATATCTTCTAAATCCCAATTTCTAGGACTGGAGGAACTTTCCGGAACAGCTTGACTTTGTGTACTTGGTGTTGGCTCTCCTGCAAACACAAACACACCGGTACGCCAACGCCAAAACTGTGGTGCTGATTCCTGAATAGCAGATAACCAAGGACGCGTTACCCATAGCAACAGGCTCGTTTCTAAAAATAGACCAGTCTGTAGACTAGAATAATTCTCATCAGTTAAGCGCAGATAGTGTAAAAATAAGCGCTGTATCGCCACCGGTTGCTTGGTTAATTGTTCCACACCTACAATCTGAAACATAGGTATTGGTAGTGGTTTACCTGGTGTATCTTTTGATGTACTTACAATGGGTGGTGGGTAATTAGATAACCATTGATTAACATGATCTATAGGATTAGGATCGTTGAGATTCAATCTTAAGGTGACTAATCGCGGATAAGCTGAAGTACTACTTTCATAACCATCTACAGGCTTATATAGCACCTGCCCAACTGGATAAGCTAAAGTAGAATGCAACCGTGCTGCTACTTGATTTCGTAAGTTGAGATTATCACTAACTGCCAAAAAAACTTGTCGTCTTAAACCAAGACTCAGGGCAATTTTTAGACGATTATAGACTTTTCGATTCCAAGTAAAATGATCGGAGTGTGTAATGTCATTCACGCTCATGGCGGCTAAAGAGCCAAAATATCGTAAACATAGATTTGACAGGATGTATAGCAGCAGATAGACAAAAATAAATTATGGCCTTTAATCTGCTCAGGATTTATCAAGGATTTGACTTTTTGTCAAATGTTTAGTATGTATTTATATTAATTCCACATAATAATATATATGATTATAACAAATTATCACAAAAATTGACTCTACCAGGATTTAGTGTTAGCTATATAGGGGGATTTTTCCTTAATGTTCTAAGTATACAAGTATGGAATTAAAAGTGACCAACTCACATCACTAATGGACTGAGCTAGCCAAGGATTATAAAATTAAAGATTTTATAATGAAATTGAAAAAATCTTTTAGTTAACTGACATGAGAAACAGAGAACGAAACAAAAATTAAACCAGCAACCAAAATACCGGCGGCAATTCCTAAAATGATATAGGTAAGCTTTTGCTCGTTTGTGGGAGGTTCTGCTTGGTAAACTTTTGGTTCATTAGCAAAATTATTCAAACGGCCGCCTTCTTCGTTGGTATAGGGCATAAATTAATTCCTAATGATGGTCTTTTATTCGTTTTATGTTACATAAACGCTATATTCGGCTCTCCTATTAATATACAAATCGTTACATTAGGGGTTCAATATCATCCAGAACCCCCAATTCTCCATTGCTTATTCCCTATTCTCTAATTACTAATTGTTCCCGTCAGAGGTGAGCTAGCACTAGCGTAGGTTTTCAGGGGCATTCTGCCAGCCAGATATGCTAAACGCCCGGCTACTGCTGCTAAATTCATGGCCTGGGCCATGGCTGGAGGGCTTTGGGAAAGAGCGATGGCACTATTAATTAATAAGGCATCTGCACCTAATTCCATAGCCTGGGCTGCTTCTGATGGTGAGCCAATGCCCGCATCTACCACTACTGGTATCCGGGCATTTTCAATGATAATTTGAATATTAGCAGTTGTTTTCAGCCCTTGTCCCGAACCAATGGGAGACGCTAAAGGCATAACTGTAGCACAGCCAACATCTTCGAGGCGGTTGGCTAACATGGGATCAGCATTGATGTAGGGTAGTACAGCAAAACCTTCTTTTACTAGCTGTTCCGCCGCTTGTAGCGTGCCAATCGGGTCAGGAAGTAAATATTTAGGATCAGGAATGACTTCTAATTTCACAAAATTGTTATCTTCCTGTCCCAACAGTTTCGCCATTTCCCGCCCCAAACGAGCTACGCGAATGGCTTCCTCGGCAGTTTCACAACCGGCAGTATTAGGTAACATCCAAATTTTTGTCCAATCCAGGGCTTCAGCTAAACCCTCATGTCCAGGGGCTTGAGTTTGCACCCGTCTAACTGCCACAGTGACAATTTGACAACCACTAGCAAGAATACTTTGCTGCATTTCTTGAATGCTGCGATACTTACCCGTTCCTGTCATCAAGCGGGATTGAAAAGTTTTACCGGCGATGACCAGTGGTGAATCTGTAGAGCGGTAATTGGTCTGATCTTCAATAGGGAGCAGTGAATTGGGAGAATGACTGACCTGAGAGAAGTTAGCTGAGTGGGTAAACATGGGGGTAAAGGTAGATGACTGGCCATGAAAGCGCGAATAGTGGAAATTAGACAAGATCGGATCATATTTTTGCTGACATATCAAATCAGCAATTAATGCCGCGGTGATGGGTGCAAGCAGTATGCCATTACGATAATGACCTGTAGCCAAAGTTAAATTTTGACAGTGGCTACCCCCTAAAATAGGTAACTCATCGGGTGTAGCGGGACGAAATCCCCACCAGAATTCCTGGATGGGATAATCTTGTAATTGGGGATACAGTCTAATGGCTTGTTGAAGTAAGGTTTGAATACCTGCGGGGGTGTTGTGGGGCGTAAAGCCCACATCTTCATTGGTTGCGCCAATGATTATAGAACGGTTTCGCCTCGGTACAATATAAATATTCTCTCCGAATAAAACCCGTGTTAGGGGCAATTCTGGGATAAATTCTGGTACTCCCACCCTCAGCATTTGCCCTTTGCGAGGACGCACAGGTAATGGTAATAATTCAGACGACCATGCACCTGTAGCTAAAACATAATGGGCAGCACGAATTATCCCTGTATTTGTTCTTACGCCAATAACTTCACCCTGCTGTTGTAAAAATCCTTCGACTTTCACCTGGTCTTTGAGTTGAACACCAAGGGATTGGGCAGCTGTCCAGAGTACATTTGCCAAAGCACGATTATCAACTTGTCCGTCCTCAGGATACCACCAACCACCAACTACTTCTGCTGTTAATCCTGACTGATATTGGTGAATTGCTGCTTGATCTCGCCAGTATGGGGACTGATGGGTGGGTATTCCCAAAGCATCTACTTTGTCCACTTGTCCTTGATAAACTGGCGCTAATATCCCACAAGGCCAGTAACCAGTATTTAAACCGGTTAATTGTTCGAGTTTATCAGTCCAGTCTGAATATAAGGCACGCGATCGCCGACACAACAAGCCCATGGCGTGATTGTCGATCTTTTCCGCATCTGGTGCTAACATCCCGGCTGCAGCCTGGGTAGATGCAGCCTGAAAATTACGGCAAAGCACGGTAACTGAGGCTCCGCGCAACTTCAATTCCACGGACAGGCTTAAGCCAATGGCACCGCCACCAATAATTAAAACGTCACTAGTAGTCATTAGTCATTTATCATTAGCTATTTACAATTAGTACATAACTAATAACTCATAACTAAACCATCATACCCTCATCACCCTGAAAGACTATCCAGCTTTACCACAAAGCTCGAATAGGTCGCCGACTTGTTGTGGTAGGGGAAGAAGAAGTACCTGACTGGACACCTGTACTTCTGCTACTTGATAAAGTCTCAGAAGTTGAAGATGAATCATTACTTCTGGAAACGCTAGTCCTGGGAGGGGGAGAAAAACTATCCTGAGCAACGTCACCCCTGCTGGGAGTGGGTCTATCGTTACTTGTGCTCATGCTAGGAGAAGAGCTATTAACGTTAATATTAGCAGGGAGTACCCTTGATGTTCTGCCATCAGGAACATCATTACCTGCGGTTTCTTGTCCACCTATGGGAAAGTTGATACCCAACAATGTACCAACCAAAATTGCCAAGCCTCCGCCCATGAGAATTAGTGGAGTCAATCTACCCATCTTAATCTTTATCTCCTTTTTTAACCTAACCTTCTGGTGTCCATAGGATTTGAGGACTAAATAGAATCAGCTCGAATTTTGCGAATTTCACATCCCCCATTAGCTTATATTGACTTTTCTTAGGCAGTGCCGTTGTAGGAGAATGGAGAGGTGGGCTGCTAGCTTTGTGTGAAACCACCGGCAGTCGCTCCTGGGTGGAAACCAAAAACATCACACTGCCTGTCCTTTAGGTCGGACACCTTACCTTCTACCTTGAACGCTCAGTTACCACAAATGGGAATTCCTCCCCCAGTGATTACCTTAGTACCCGCATTGTAGAGGTGAATACTCTTGAGGAGCAAAATTAGACCTATATTGATCTACCACAGTAGAACTCAATTGTCTTACCTTGAGAGCTTCAACCTTGGGCATACCTGAATTCCCAAATTTGCCTTTTGTTATATATTGACACATTGCTACTCATTGTCTCCCAAGTCGCAGTTTTATGACCACAGACCCATCACCTCAACTTTGGCTATATGACACCACGCTAAGAGATGGCACTCAGCGCGAAGGTCTATCACTTTCTATAGAAGATAAAATACGCATTGCCCGTAGACTAGACCAGATGGGAGTTCCCTTCATCGAAGGTGGTTGGCCTGGTGCCAATCCCAAAGATGTTGAATTCTTCTGGCAACTGCGCGAATACCCGCTTAAAAAAGCAGAAATTGTGGCTTTTTGTTCCACACGCCGCCCTCATAGTACCGCTAAAACTGAAAGCCTGCTGCAACCAATTCTGAATGCTGGGACTCGTTGGGTGACAGTTTTTGGTAAATCTTGGGATTTACACGTTACAGCCGGTCTGAACACGACTTTAGCAGAAAACCTAGCCATGATTCGTGATACTATCGAATATCTTTGTTCTCAAGGGCGACGCGTCATTTATGATGCAGAACACTGGTTTGATGGCTACAAGCACAATCAAGATTATGCCTTACAGACATTAGAAACCGCGATCGCATCCGGTGCCCAATGGCTAGTTCTGTGTGATACAAATGGCGGTACTTTACCCCACGAAATTAGTCAAATCGTCACATCAGTTATCAGTCATTTGTCATTAGTCACTAGTCAATCACAAATCCCCCTTGGGATCCACACTCATAACGATTCCGGTACAGCAGTAGCTAACGCCCTAGCCGCCGTCATGGCAGGCGCAAAAATGGTACAAGGAACAATTAACGGCTACGGCGAACGCTGTGGTAATGCTAACCTGTGCGAATTAATTCCCAATCTACAACTCAAGCTTGGTTATAGCTGTATCTCAGAACACCAGCTAAATCAACTTACAGAAACCAGTCGTTTTGTGAGTGAAGTCGTCAACCTTGCCCCCGATGAACACGCGCCCTTTGTGGGAAGTTCAGCCTTTGCACACAAAGGTGGCATCCACGTGTCAGCCGTAGAACGTAATCCCCTCACTTACGAACACATTCAACCAGAACAAGTTGGTAACCGTCGCCGCATAGTAATTTCCGAACAATCTGGGTTGAGTAATGTGTTAGCCAAAGCTCGTACTTTTGGCATTGAACTAGATAAAGACCAACCAGCCGCTCGACAAATTCTGCAACGCATCAAGGAATTAGAAAGTCAAGGATACCAATTTGAAGCAGCAGAGGCGAGTTTTGCACTGTTGATGTACGAGGCCTTGGGTAATCGTCAGCAGTTCTTTGAGGTCAAAGGCTTTCAAGTACATTGTGATTTAGTTGAAGGTAAAGAAACTAACAATGCCCTAGCGACGGTCAAAATAGCTGTGAATGGGGAAAACATTTTGGAAGCAGCAGAAGGAAACGGACCAGTAGCCGCGTTGGATACGGCTTTACGCAAAGCGTTGGTCAACTTTTATCCCCAAGTTGCCACCTTTGAACTAACCGATTATAAAGTCAGGATTCTCAACGGACATACAGGTACTACAGCTAAAACACGTGTATTAGTAGAATCAGGCACTGGTTATGAACGCTGGACTACTATAGGAGTTTCACCCAACATTTTGGCAGCATCCTATCAAGCAGTGGTAGAGGGATTGGAATATGGCTTGTTGTTACATCATGTCCAACTTAACCTTGAAAACTTGTAAATGAACGGAAATAATCATTATTACCCATTCCATTTTAGATAACTTCGTTATCTAAAATGGGATAATTCATCGCGTAGTCAGCACAGAAAACAACATTAAACAATCATCTTCTCCATTCCCTATTACCTCTAAGTGAATAGATTCAATGGCTACGCCACGCCAGCTATCACCAGATGTCAGCAAACAATGATCACAGAAATACTTTATTTAGAAATTCCCACACCCGAAAGCACCCCTGTACTAACTTGGCTACAAACTGACTTTGAACCAGGTTTTGGGGAAAAATTGCTGACCCCCGATGGTTTTCGCTTGAAAATACCCACAATCAACAAAAATCCACCGGGGGAAGATACAAAAAAAATACCGCCCGAACTTTCTGTATTCCTCTGGTCAGTACAGCGAACCACTTATCTCAAAGTGTTTCGTTGGGCAAATCAGCCGCCCTATCGGCCTTCAGTCAGAGAAAAAGAAATTCTCCAACGTCTGACTAATCAAATGCGGGAAAAATTTCCCCATAAATATCCTGAACCTCCGGGTATTGATGCCCAAACATCGATTTTTGAGGCACTAGCAACCTCTTACCCCCTCACAGTTAAATATTTTCAGCGCATGCCTAATGGCGAATATGATCTCAATCGTGCCTATTGGTGGGAGCAAAAATGGCGCGAAGGAGTACATAATCCTCAAAAACCCCGACAGGTAGTTTTTAGTGGCTCGCCAGAACCGCAGGGCGTTACATCGTCCTCCTCCCCTATTTATGACTTAATCTACATCGGTGGCGCATTAGGCGTAATTCATGCCGCTGTCATGGCCAAATTAGGATATAAAGTCTTGCTGGTGGAACGTTTACCTTTTGGGCGGATGAATCGAGAATGGAATATTTCTCGTGATGAACTTGAAAGCTTAATTCATTTGGGTTTACTAACACCTACCGAGTTAGAAACTTTAATTGTCCGGGAATACAAAGACGGATTCAATAAATTTTTTGATGGCAATAATCCCCCAAAATTGCGATCGCCCATCTTGCATACACCCACAGTATTAAATATAGCACTAGACTCCGATAGATTACTGCAAATGTGTGGGCAAAAACTACGAGACGCAGGCGGTGAAATCTGGGATGACACAGAGTTCATACGTGCCGATATCAACTCAACCCAAGTTGTGATTACAGTCAAGGATTTACCGAGTCAAAATCAGCAGCAAGTCAGCGGGCGATTGTTAATTGATGCCATGGGAACCGCTTCCCCCATCGCTTGGCAATTAAATGGCGGTCGTGCTTTTGACAGTGTATGTCCGACAGTGGGAGCAGTCATCTCCGGGGGATTTGACCCAGGGGTTTGGGATTCCCAATATGGTGATGTGCTTTACAGCCATGGAGATATTTCTAGAGGAAGGCAGTTAATCTGGGAATTATTTCCGGGATCTGGCGACGAATTAACAATTTATTTATTTCATTACCATGAAGTCAATGAATCTAACCCTGGTTCCTTGCTGGAAATGTATGAAGACTTTTTCACCATCTTGCCAGAGTATCGGCGCTGTGACCTAGATAAACTAGAGTGGAAAAAGCCGACATTCGGATATATACCTGGACATTTTAGTATAGGAAGTAGCGATCGCACCATCGCCTTTGATCGATTAATTGCTATTGGTGATGCCGCATCCCTCCAGTCTCCTCTGGTGTTCACGGGTTTTGGTTCCTTAATTCGCAACTTAAACCGTTTAACAACACTTTTAGATACAGCCCTCAAGCATGACCTGCTCAGTTTCTGCCATTTAAACAGAATTCGCGCCTACCAAAGTAATGTTGCCGTAACTTGGCTATTTTCTAAAGGAATGATGGTTCCCACGGGGAAATTTTTGCCCCCCCAACGGATTAACTCCATGCTGAATACCTTCTTTGGGCTGTTAGCAGATGAACCACCAGAAATAGCAGATAATTTCATTAAAGATAAATGTGATTGGTGGACTTTCAACCGACTAGCACTCAAAGCAGCTCGCAAAAATCCAGCCCTGCTGTTATGGATTTGGCAACTAGCTGGATTCAAAGATATAGTCCGCTGGATGGGTAATTATTTTAATTTTGGTCTTCATTCCTTAGTCAGTACTTTACTGAGTGGATGGTTCCCCCACTTCTTGCTGCAAACTCAACCCTGGCTGGAATCACGCCATCCTGCACTATGGTTCCGGCTCTTGGCGATTAACTACGCCATCGCTGCTGGTAAAAAAGGAACAAAAAATCAGTTAGCACTGAATAATTCAGATGCCATTATTCCCAAATCAGAAGCAAAAATTCTGTAGCTTGGGTGGCAAAGCGATGTAACCCGGGGTAAAGCCAATTCACAAATCTGATTTTGCTCTATTACCCTCGGCTTACTGTTCTCTCAACTGCTATATAAAACCTAGACAAAGCTAGACTTTACTTTCTACTTCAACAGGAGCATGGGAGCGGTTATCCCTGGTGTAGACTTGCACGCCTTAGCCAGACGCGATATTTCTCTTAAGATTTACAAGAAAGACTACCGCTAT
>NZ_JAQMTM010000023.1:0-15807 GCF_028331085.1 Anabaena sp. CS-542/02 | reverse complement strand
CCCCAATCCCCAATCCCCATTCCCTGTTCCCTGTTCCGGTGTTCCCTGTTCCCTAAGATTAAGATAAAAATTACCTGTTTAATACTTTCCAAACATCCTCTTAGTGTCAAACAATTATTATCCGATTAAAAAAAATGTTTTAAATACTACTAAGATTTGAGGGGATTGAATTTTCTAATCTATAGAATCGATAAAGTTTAAATAATATATTTGACAAATACAGCACAGAAAATAATTTGATTAGCTAGAATGCTTGGTACTAGTGAGTTGAGCAATTTTAAATCTTAAATCAGCTTTAAAGTTTCTTAGCTGTAAGTAAAGCTATAGTGTATTTAGCAATGCTGCTGTAAACGTGGCTAAGATTAAGTTCTCAAGCCATAGTAGTTGTTATGAATTTGTTTGGAAAGACACTCTAACTAGATGACAGGCAAAAACACAAGACATAATGCATTTCTGCGGCTAGTGTCTGGTAATGCAGCAGCTTCAGCAGCAGGATCTCGCTATTCGCTGCTCACCAGTAAAGAGGCGGTAATTGGACGCGACCCAACCTGCCAAGTTGTCTTAGATGCCATGATGTATCGGATGGTATCTCGCCGTCATGCGGTGGTTCGTCCCCTCTCCTCATCTCCAGAACACAAATTTAGCTGGGTAATTTGTGATTTAAATAGTGCTAATGGGACTTTTTTAAATGGCAAACGCCTGTCTGAGTGTCAAGAATTGCACCCTGGCGATCGCATTTCCCTGGGTTCTGATGGTCCGGAATTTATTTTTGAGTATGACTTAATTTCTCAACCTACGGTAATGACCAACGCAGTCAAACCGCTACCCTCGGCTTCAAAAAACCACCCCCATACATATTTAAAACAACCTGATTCAGTTAGCTTTACGCAACTGTTTCCGATTATTTCCACAGGTAAAGATTTAACTCGTAAAGCTTATCTAATACCGGGAATATTGACAGTAATATTTGTGGTGCTGATGTTTGCCACTGTCGGTCAGCCCCAGAGTAATCAGGTAATAGTCGCCACTTACATAGCATCAGCTGCTTACTACTTTGTTTATCGACTTTGCGGTAAACAGAAGCCTTGGTGGGTGCTAATGGGGACTGCATTAACGACAACCTTGATTTTGCTTAGTCCCCTGTTGGATTTATTTATCTTTGTCTTTCGGGTGATTCTACCAGGTAACTTACCTTCTCCTCAAGAATCTACCACCTTTACAGAATTGCTGATCAGGATGTTCTTCGGTGCAGGGTTGATGGAAGAATTGCTCAAAGCATTACCTTTAATCAGCGCGTATTTTATGGGTCGTAACTTACCCTCACCTTGGCGAGAACGGATTGGCATTTGGGAACCTTTAGATGGTATTCTGCTGGGAACCGCCTCCGCTGTGGGTTTTACCCTACTGGAAACTTTAGGACAATATGTACCAGATATTACCCAAAATGTTGCTCAACAGGTGGGTATAGGGGCGGCTGGGCAATTAGCTGGGTTTCAACTACTAATTCCGCGAATTTTAGGGTCCGTAGCCGGACACATGGCTTATAGTGGCTACTTGGGCTACTTTATTGGGTTGGCTGTTCTCAAGCCCCGGATGAGTTGGCAAATTCTCTCCATTGGTTATCTGAGCGCATCTGGGCTTCATGCTTTGTGGAATGCGACAGGATCAATCAATGGTTTATTTTTGGTAGTGGTAGGGGTATTGTCTTATGCGTTCTTGATGGCGGCGATTTTGAAAGCGCGGGTACTATCACCAACGCGATCGCAAAATTTTGCCACCCGCTTTATTGGCGATAAATAACACGATAAATAATCTCTGGTACTAACCATACCACAGATCCAGTTAGGAAGATAATTTTACACTTTGAGGTCACTGCCTTTGACCAGGTTGAGAATTACTAGGAGTTGGCGGTGTTTCAAGGGTAGGAATATTAGAGCGGGATCTCAATTGCATCATCCAATATCCTAGTAAACCAGCTAAAACCAGCAACAATAACAGCACAAGTAGGTTTAAAGGTAATTTAGCAAGCCCACTGGACTGAATTTTAGATATTACTTGAGTTTTTTGGTTATGGCTACCCTCTAATAGAGTGGGGTGTAACTCCTGAGTTCCAGAACTTGCTGGCGACACAGAGGAAATATCTGGAATAACTGCCTTTAAAGTTAAATCTGGTGTGGCTACGCCAGACAAACCATCAGAACATTGTACTTTATAATGTATTAAAGCCAAAGTAACATTATCATGTCCATTTTTAGTATTAGCAAGTTCCACCAATTTATTCGCTACTGAAATAATATCATCTTCACCAGTCAAAATTGGTAAAATTTCCGTTTGCCAATAGTCTTCCACACGGTCAAAATCACTCAGTCCATCTGAAGTCAGTAAAAAAATCCCCTCTTCATCCAGAATAAACCTCTGGGAAGTAGGATGTAATGAGCTACTACCACTCATCCCCAAAGCTTGTATCAAAGAACCAGCCCCACGGTTCCCTACAGCCTCACGATAAACGGCATACCCCAACCTCACATCCCGGGAAGCCACATCGTCGTCAAGGGTAACTTGATAACAACCCTCTCGCGTAACCCAGTAAGCACGGCTATCGCCAACATGAGTAAGGTACATTTCATGTCCCACAGGTAAAGCCATCACCAAAGTTGTACCCATACGTTGACGTGCTTGGCGATGTTCACCGTCATTGCGATCGCTAATTTTGTCATTAGCCACAGCCACCGCATCATCTAGAATAGCTAAGATTCGGGACGGTTCCAGAGGATGTTCAGTGGTCGGTGAGCGGAGTCGAAGCGTTAAATCAGTCACCTCCCCTAACTGTTGATAAATAGTTTCAATAGCTAAATTAGAAGCAATATTCCCCCCTTGGTGTCCGCCAATGCCATCACAGACAATAGCTAAAGCAGATTCCTGTGGGGGCATAGTCACCACCGTACCACTGGGGGGGTAGCAAGCATCTTCATTGCGTTCACGTCTAGGACCAGTATCAGTGAGAGTGGTCATCTGGACAGTGAGGGTTTGTGATGCGCCCAACTGTGCCAGACCTTGATCTAAAACCGCAATTAAAACATCCGGGGAACTAATCCTCCCCTCAATCAAAAAATTACTAATCTCCCGAATAAAATCAGCTACAGGTGGTAGGGATTGGGGCAGTAGTTGTTGCCAAAACTTACCTAACTCCCGTAAACCCGGGGATTTGTGAGCGTCAAACCGCAAGTCCAACAGGCGGACTAAAGGTCCAGTGACTCGCAGGACATCAGCATCTATTAAACTACTAGCTACCCCGTGACTGTGGAAAGGTTGCCACAGATGGGCTATTTGCCATAACCAGTTAAGTTGACGCATAGAGGAAGCCTCATGCCAGGCTGTGGTTAACTGGGGATATAGCTGCACCTGGAGTGGGGAATCAACCGAGTATAAAGGCGGCTGTTCTAAAAGTAAAATTGGCTTATCTGAAGCGGCTCCATACCCGGGCAGTATGCCATATATCTGTGGTATGTTTAATCTATGGGGAAATAGTCTCAAATAAACTTTTATCTGCTCGATAGAGCTGCCATGGAGCTTCCCTAAGTCAGGCATTTGCGGTAGTATTCCTGGCTTTGTATCTAAAAGGATATTATTTTGAATAACTAAATAGCGATCGCCTAATACATCTCCAGGGCTACCCATATTCAGAACATCCCCCACAGCCCACAGATATCGTTTCGGGAGGGGTGCGGAGCATTGCTGGCAGAACTTGTGATTTAAAGGGTTAGCGGCCAGACAATCTTGATTTGGGCAGTAGAGCGTTACCGCTTCATTTTCCATAGTGTTGGGACTGATCAGCGTGACAGTTGACGGTTGACAGTTGACGGTTGGCTGTATTTTTCAGTTAACAGTGCACTGTCAACAGTGAACGCATTTGACTAATACCTTAGCTCGAAATCAAGTTTACAAACCAAACAGCCGGGGGTAGGGTCAGCCATAATACAAAGGGAACAGGGAACAGGGAACAGGGAACAGGTAACAGGTAACAGGGAACTTGGGAATTAAGATCAATGTAGAGACATTCCCGAGAACGTCTCTACTAGTATGCCTGATTGCTGCTGTGCGACAATTAGAAACCCGTTAACTTAATGCCTCAGCACCACCCACAACCTCTAAAAGCTCTTGGGTAATAGCGGCTTGTCTGGCTTTGTTGTAAGACAAAGAAAGAGTTTTAATCAACTCCCCGGCGTTGTCACTAGCATTATTCATCGCCGTCATCCGGGCGGCTAACTCACTAGCTGCGGACTCTTGCAGAGCGCGCAATAGCTGATTACTCAGATACAAGGGTAATAAAGAATCCAGAATTTGTACAGGGTCTTGCTCAAAAATCATATCCCGGGGTAAAGGACGAACTTGGCTAGTTACCCTTTGCCGTTCCACCTCAAACTGACCCCCACGGGTAGTGAGGCGAAAAATTTCATCATCTGGCGCTTCCAAACCTTGAGGGTCTAAAGGTAACAAAGTTTGAACCACAGGACGGGAGCTAACCAAAGAGACAAACCTGGTATAGATTAATTCTATCCTGTCAACACTTTCGGAAAGAAATAAAGAAAGCAGTTGGTCACCAATTTCTGTAGCTTCTGCTGCTGTAGGAATTTGTTCCAAGCCCGTGTAAGTCCCATCAATAGGTTGTGAGCGCCGTTGGAAATACTGAATGGCTTTACGTCCTACCAAGACATACTTGTAACTTACACCTTCCGCTTGCAGTTCCTTAGCACGGTTTTCCGCCCGACGGATAATATTAGTATTGTAACCGCCACATAAACCGCGATCGCCCGCAATTACTAATAGTCCTACGGTTTTAACTTCCCGTTTTTTGAGTAGGGGTAGGTCTACGTCTTCAAACCGGAGACGGGTTTGCAAACCATATAACACCTGTGCAAGGCGGTCAGCGAAGGGGCGGGTGGCGGTGACTTGTTCTTGGGCGCGACGGACTCTAGCAGCTGCTACGAGTCGCATGGCTTCTGTGATTTTTTTGGTGTTTTTGACCGACTGAATGCGATCGCGTATTGCTTTGAGATTGGCCATGTTGGTTGACGGTTGACGGTTGACGGTTGACGGGTAACTATTGACTTTTTACTGTGTAAAAAGGTCAATAGTGAACCCATTACGCTGTTGCTTGGAAGGTCTTCTTATATTCAAGCAGCGCAGCTTTGAGGGCGGTTTCTTCCTCGTCACCTAGTGCCTTTTTGGTGCTGACTGCTTCGGTATACTCAGGTTTACCTGTCTTCAGGTACTCCCTGAGTCCTTTGGTAAAGCTAGTTACTTTCTCTGTGGGGATATCATCTAGATAACCATTAATACCAGCATATAGAATTGCTACCTGCTCGTATACAGACAGGGGAGCATTTTGGGGCTGTTTGAGTAGTTCCCGTAATCTTGCACCCCGTGCGAGTTGGTCTTGGGTGGCTTTGTCTAAGTCAGAAGCAAACTGAGCGAAGGCTTGGAGGTCGTCAAACTGGGCTAATTCCAATTTAACCTTACCGGCAACCTTTTTCATGGCTTTGGTTTGGGCGGCGGAACCAACGCGGGATACAGAGATACCGGGGTTAACTGCGGGACGAATCCCGGCGTTAAATAAATCTGAAGACAAGAATATCTGACCGTCAGTAATAGAAATTACATTGGTGGGGATATATGCAGAAACGTCACCAGCTTGAGTTTCGATGATGGGTAAGGCGGTCATGCTACCTTTACCTAACTCGTCGCTGAGTTTGGCGGCGCGTTCTAATAGGCGGGAGTGGATGTAGAATACATCACCGGGGTATGCTTCCCGTCCGGGTGGGCGACGGAGCAGGAGGGACATTTGGCGATAGGCTTGGGCTTGCTTAGATAGGTCATCATAGACTACTAAGGTGGCTTTACCTTTGTACATGAAGTACTCGGCTATGGTGGCTCCTGTGTAGGGGGCGAGGTATTGCAGGGTAGCGGGGTCGCTGGCGTTGGCGGCGACGACTACGGTGTAGTCCATTGCGCCTTTTTCTTGGAGGGTTTGGACGACGTTAGCTACAGTGGAGGCTTTTTGACCGATGGCTACATAGACACAAATTACATCTTCTGATTTTTGGTTGATGATGGTGTCGATGGCGATCGCCGTCTTACCTGTTTGACGGTCACCAATGATTAATTCCCGTTGACCCCGACCCACAGGAATCATAGAGTCAATAGCGGTGATACCGGTTTGCATGGGTTCATGTACAGACCGACGGGCGATGATACCGGGGGCTGGGGATTCAATTAACCGAGTTTCAGTAGTGTTAATATCTCCCTTCCCGTCGATGGGAAGACCTAGGGCGTTGACCACGCGGCCAATCATGGCTTCACCTACGGGAACCTGAGCAATTCTCCCTGTGGCGGTAACAGAGCTACCCTCTTGGATATTCAGCCCTTGACCCATAAGCACCGCGCCCACGTTGTCCTCTTCTAAGTTTTGGGCGATACCTACGGTACCATCTTCAAATTCCAGGAGTTCCCCAGCCATGGCTTTTTCCAGTCCATAGATGCGGGCGATACCGTCACCTACCTGAAGAACTGTACCAACATTAGCAACCTTAACCTCTTGGTCGTATTGCTCGATTTGCTGCTGAATAATGCTGCTGATTTCGTCCGGTCTAATTGAAATACTCATAAGTCTATATTGTTTTGTTGACGGTTGACGGTTAACGGTTAACAGTGAACGATGCGTGACTAATTACCAGTTAAGCGCAAAGAAAGACGGCGCAACTGACCGCGGAGGCTAGCATCAATTACTTGGGAACCGACTTTAATGATTACACCACCAATTAAGTCGCTATCTATTTTGGTTTGTAGCTCCACTTGGCGGGCGTTGGTGATGGTGAGAACTTTTTCTACTACTGCTTGCTGTTGAGCTTCACTCAGGGTAACTGCTGAGATTACTTCTGCTAGCGCTGTTTGATTTAGTTGTCGCAGTAAAACCAAGTACTGGTTTAATACTGCTTCCAGAAAGGCTATGCGACGTTTGTCTACTAGTAACAACAGGAAGTTACGTAGGTAGGGGTTACCACTTTCGCCAAGTATTTGCCTAATCAGAACTTTTTTGTTTTCGCCTTTAATAAAGGGGTTAGCAATGAAGTTCTGTAGGTCTTGATTTTCCTGGAATAGGGCTAATAAGCTGCGTGCATCTGCCCCAAATTCCTCAGTCAAGTTTTTTGATTTGGCTAGGGATAGGAGAGCTTGGGAATAAGGACTGGCTATTTCGTCTGTAGCTATTTTACTGGTCATGCTTCGCCTCCTAGTTGGGCAATGCTGCGGTCAATCAAGATTGTCTGCGTCTCTTGAGCTATACCGCCTTTGAGTTCTGATTCAACTTTTTGCAGTGCTTGAGCAACTACCCGTTGCTGTAACTGGGCGATCGCTTTGTTCAGGTCTGCGTTGAGGTCTGCTGCTCCTGCTGCTTGTAGGCGTTCGATATCTATAGCCGCTTGAGCTAATATCGCCTCTCCAGCTGCTTGGGCGTTTGCTTGAGCAGCTTGTTTGATTCTTTGCGCTTCTGCTTGGGCTGCTTCTAGGTTCTGCTGTGCTTGTTTGAGTTGCTGCGCTGCTTGAGCGGCGCGTTGCTCGGCGTTTTTAATTGCTGTTTCGATGTTGTCGCGACGAGTTTTTAGGGTTGTACCTAGTACTTTGCGTCCGAAAACTAACAGCACTGTAATAATAATGGCAAGGTTAATTAGGTTTGTGTCAAATATATTAGTATTTAGACTGAAACCACTATGTTCACTTGCCTCTGTTAGGTCAGTTCCGATGGCGATCGCTTCGGCCATCAACGGTAAAAAAGTCCCCATGATTTTTCATCCACAACGGCGCTGCCAAGGTTTAAGATTACTGACATCCTTAATTAGACACCTTCAGCCTTCCGGTTTTTCAGGGCGGGGGTGTCTTTTAGGTCAGTTAATGATTCCAAGTTGATTTTTCCTTAGCTGCGACTAACTAGGTCTGCTCCTAGGAGCTTTTCTAGTATTTGGCGGCTGAGGGTGTCTACTTGTTGCTCTAATGAAGCGAAGGCTTCTTGTTTTTGCTGCTCAATTTGACTGGCTGCTTGTTCTTTCTCTACTTGGGCTTGTCGTTGCACTGCCGCTATTTTCTCGGCTGCAATTTTTTGGGCTTCCGTTTGAGCATCCGCAATAATTTTTTGTGCTTCTTTTCTAGCACCCGCTAGAGCTTGTTCATATTGCTCTGCCAATTTCTCGGTTTTAGATAAGCGTTCTTGTGCTTCTAGTTGATTATTGCGGATGTAGTCATTCCGGCCATCAATGGCGTTACCCAGGGGCTTATATAGTGTTGCGTTCAACACTAGGGCTAGAATTAGAAATTGAATTGCCATTAAGGGGAGGGTGGCGTCTAGGTCAAACAGTCCCCCTTCTTTGGCCAGTTCTTCTACTGCTAATAATGAGATCCAGTGTGTCATGGTTGCTATTTTCTCTCTAATATATTAGTCCTGAGTCCTGAGTTGTTCAGCTGTGAGTTAAAGGTGTTTAACTTGGCTTTGACTCAGTACTCAGCACTCAGTACTTAAGATTTAGTACTGATTATGAGAAGGGGTTAGCAAACAATAGTACTAGAGCTACTACTAGTCCGTAGATGGTTAGGGCTTCCATGAATGCCAAGCTCAGTAGTAATGTGCCGCGGATTTTGCCTTCTGCTTCTGGCTGACGGGCGATACCTTCTACCGCTTGTCCAGCAGCGTTACCTTGACCAATACCAGGGCCGATAGCAGCTAAACCAACAGCCAAAGCAGCAGCTAGGACGGAAGCGGCGGAAACTAATGGATCCATGATGTTTTTTCCTTTGTTTATGGGGTTGAATGGGTTTAGATGTTGTCGTCTGCTAGTTATTACAAGCAACAAACTGACAGGTTGATGTTTGAGGGGTTTTTAATGTCCCTCGTGTTCTTCGCCGTGGTGGTCTTCCATAGCTTCGCCGATGTAGGCGGCGGCTAGGGTGGCGAAGATGAGCGCTTGAATGGCGCTAGTGAATAGCCCCAAAGCCATTACTGGTAAGGGTACAAATAGGGGTACTAGTAGTACCAACACACCAACCACCAGTTCATCAGCCAAAATGTTGCCAAATAAACGGAAGCTGAGGGACAGGGGCTTGGTGAAATCTTCGATAATTTTGAATGGCAACATGAACGATACTGGTTGTACGTAGTTGCCAAAGTACCCCAAGCCTTTTTTGCTGAATCCTGCATAAAAATATGCTAGTGATGTAAGCAATGCTAAAGCAACAGTTGTGTTGATATCGCTTGTGGGTGCTGTTAGTTCACCTTCTGGCAAATGAATCAACTTGAATGGAACCAAGGCTCCTGACCAATTTGAAACGAAGATGAATAAGAACAAGGTGCCAACAAAGGGTACCCAGGGGCGATATTCTTTTTCTCCTATTTGGTTTTTCGCTAGGTCTCGAATAAATTCGAGGGCGTATTCCATCAGGTTTTGGATACCGCTGGGGATTCTTTTGATGTTACTGCTTGCGACTAGGGAGGCTAGCACCAGGACGCCAATGACGAACCATGAGGTGAGAAAAACCTGACCGTGCAGCTTGAGGTTGCCTATTTGCCAGTATAGATGTTTTCCCACTTCCAGTTCCGCGAGTGGGAAGGAGTAGAGGTTCAGAAAATTGAGCATTTTCTTTGCATATCAATGGTTTCTCCTGTCTTGGTTGGATAGGAGGAGCTTGTTTTTGCGTTGGGGATGTCCCTGACGCGGGTTGGTTTTTTGCGACTCTGGCTAGTCGGAAACAAAAGCCGTTTTGATTACGTAGATGATGAGTGTGGCTTTGTAGGTGAGAAACCCCAAGAAGATGGGGAGTATTTGGAGTTGGTTTAACCGCGATGCTAGCAAGATTAGGATGACTAGTAGTGCTAGACGGGTTTTACTCAGGGACTGTTTTTCTCGACCTAGACGCTCAACATCTCTGGACAACATTTTCAAGTAAAGCACACCTGCGATCGCTCCTAACAAATAATTCAGGGCAATGTTAAGAGAATAGCCAATCCACACAGAGACAAAAATCATCCCCGTTAAGGCAAGTGTGATGATCAACAGTTCCTGATAGAGTCGATAAAACTCTGCCATAGAAGAGTTGGCTGGTTCTGTCTCCTCAAAACCAGATTGCCCATCTTGTTGTGTTGTCGCAGTGGGGTCAATTGAATCTTCAGACAAGCTCACGAGACTTGGAACCAGTACAGCTAACTTGTAATGACTGCACATTCAGTCAGGTGAATCATATCATGATCAGGTAACAATACTTTAGAAAAAAACAATTAACTTCTTGTCATGATCAGACTTGGGATAGAAATGCCGCCATGTCTTGTTGATGGTTATTGCTTTTTTTTCACATTCATGGTATCACAACGGGGCTGAAATTACTACTTTACTTAAAGTGGTGTTAATATAATTACCTGTTGTTCCAGGAGTGTCCTGATTTGTTTTAAGGTGATTTCCACTGTGGCTAAAATCTCCCCCACGGTTAACTTACCATCACAGTTTTGCAGAAATTCTAACTCTAAGTCTGACAGGTTGATTACTTGATAGTTGTAATTAAAAATACACTGGCTAGGAAAGCCGTCAATACAAGGGTTGAGTTCGGGAGTGGCTTGTAATATTGAGTTATCCTCTGACCAGTCGGATTTGACTAGGGGGGGACGACTGAGGAAAAATTCATAATGGGTAACTTCTGGGTCTAGTAATTCTATCAGGCGGTATTTTTGGCGATCGCTCAAACTTTGTACCCGTTGGATAATATCTGGGGCTTTGGCTAGGAGTCTATCTAACTGCCAAAATCCCGGATTAGAAAACCCGATAAACTCCAAACCAGAAGCATCAATTAATTCAAACAGTGTATCAATGTTGTAATCAATCTCCTGGGGATGAAGGTACATATCCGCAAAACATTCATCCTTGTGGTTTTCTAATGACCAGAGTTGTTTTTCCCTCTTGACAATTCGGTTATTTTCTGGTAAGGCGGCGAATATTTGTCGCCCCACTTGTACCCCATCACGGTAATCGCCTTTTTTGTCACCTTGAACCAAGGCGATCGCCTTTTGCATGAGTTGAATTTCCCAACGTCCCAACTCCCCATAAACAAAAATGTGCATCAGTCCACCGGGGGCGAGTTTTGTGGCTAAAGCTTGAAGACCGCGAACGGGGTCAGGTAAATGATGCAACACCCCCACACAGTTAATTAAATCAAACTCACCGGGTAACTGTGCCACATCATACAAGCTCAGGTGATGAAACTCCACCCGGTCAGCACCGGAACTTTGACAGCGTTTTTTAGCCACTTCCAAAGTACCAGCACTTAAATCAATACCCACCACCTGAGCTTGGGGGTTGAGGTGTACTAAATATTCTGTCCCCACACCGGAACCACAACCCGCATCTAAAATGCGGATATCTTGCTTTACCGGTTTACGTCCCGTGCAGAAATTGTAAGCAGCTGACCAATTCCAGCGCCAATTATACCCAGGGGGTGGTTCATCTAATATGGGTTCCGGGGGGAAGGGATAAGTATCGTAGAGTTTAGCAACAGCAGTACTAACAGTTTGGGAGTCGGACATAATCAGGAAAAACGCAGCATTTTTGAGTTTAGCTGATTGGGAGAATTATTCATCATCAGGTAAACCAATTCCTTGGGTTTGTATCAGGTGAAACAACCTAGCCAGTCGTGACTCAGCAGAATCAGCCCGTTGTTTTTCCTGTTCTGCGGGTGTAGGTATCCAATTATTATCCCCGTCATACCAACGTAACCACAATCTGGTTAACCCCTGGTATTCTCCCTCCCACAATCCTAAACCCAGTTCTGGTTCCTCTAACCATAGCCCTCCCCCATTCATAGCTAGAGGTTGATAGCGGTTCATCATTAAGCCAAAACATTGCAACTCGTTAGTATGACGGTTGAAGACAAAATAATAGGGGACTCTCAAAATTTGCTCATACACTGACCATTTATTAGGTGGTTGGTTGACCTGTGATCTGGGTCCTAAATCTTCTGCTTCTGTACCTGGTGATATGAGTTCAACTACCACAAAAGGATTAGTTCCCTCCTGCCAAGTCACATAACTTAACCGTAGGTCTGTTTGGTGATGAAACCGCGATACCCCCAAGACAGCAAACCAGTCTGGGCGTTTATACCATTGGGTATGTAGGGGGTGGTAGTATAAGTTTAAATCACTGGCTGTAAAAATATTATCTTCTGGATAACTAGGGGGGCGAAAGGTGCTGCGCAGTAATTCAGATTGTAAAAGGTGAAACTCGTCTGGCAAACCCGGCTCCTCCTGATTTTCGCTTGGTAAATCATACATAGTTGGTAGTGTTTCTTGCGGAGGTAAGGGCGAGTCTGTTTGATGCATCTTCATTTACTCTCCTGTGCTGCTGACGGAATTACTGAACTTGAATCATCAGGGTTAAATCATGGCTAGGCGATCGCCCTCACCTGGGGAAGTGTAAATAATCTATTGGGAGAATATTTACAGGATGTTTTAAAAGTTATCATTATCATGATTACTGTATCAAATATTGACCCCACCCTCTCCTTACAAGGGTAGGTTTTTAATATGATCTGTGAAGGCAAGACTTGGTGGACAAGGTGGACAAGGTGACAAGGGAGGAAAACAGTACAAATTCTGTATTCTTAGTCACAAAAATAGTCCGTCAAAAAACCATTGTCCGTATAAAATCTTCCTTGTCCACTTTCCTTAATATATGCGGAGTTTTGCGGAAGCTTACCAAAATTTTGAATTTGTGCAACAACTTGCTGCACAAATTCCTTGAGGGCATAATATCCGCATTAATCATGACTTATAAAACAACTTCTGAGTAAGGTACAGGCGGTACAGAAAATGCCATAGATGTCAAGTGGCCTAGCAGCCGTTCGTCGGTGTCGTTGACGAACGGCTTTGAGCAGACCCATAAAACGATAATGTTCCACAAGCCAAGGAATAATTTGTAAGTATTCCCTGTTCCCTGTTCCCAAGTTCCCTGTTCCCTGTTCCCTGTTCCCTGTTCCCTATGAAAAACTTATAAAACAACCTCTTACAGAGTTTACACAGTTCAGGTAAAAAAATTTAAGTTAACTCCTACACTAAAAGCTAAAATTGTCATACAATCTTAATTAAGTATTAAGTATTGGAAGACACTAAACTAGGAGTATCTCAATGGCTTTAGGAATGCCTGAATTTGCCGATAACCCAGAAAATCGCTGCCCTGTGGTACTATTACTTGATGTATCTGGCTCCATGTCAGGCAGACCCATTGAAGAGTTAAATAGAGGTCTTGCTACCTTTAAAGCCGATGTGCTCAAAGATGGACAAGCATCAATGAGTGTAGATGTGGCTATTGTCACCTTTGGACCGGTGCGGCTGAAACAGGACTTTGTGAGTATCACCGGTTTTACACCCCCCCAGTTAAGAGCAGAGGGTTTAACCCCCATGGGTGAGGCCATTGAATATGGTTTGGATTTGTTGGAACAACGCAAGCAAGCATATAAAAGCCATGCTATTTCCTACTATCGCCCTTGGGTATTTTTAATTACAGACGGAGCGCCCACAGATGATTGGACTTATGCAGCACACAGGTTAAAGGATGCTGAAGTTAATCGTAAATTATCCTTTTTTGCCGTTGGTGTAGAAGGTGCTGATTTTGAGACCTTGAAACAAATTACCCCAGAGCGTCCCCCGTTGAAATTGAATGGTTTAGATTTTGGTTCTTTATTTATCTGGCTTTCCGCCTCTATGAAACGAATTTCCCAGAGCAAAGTGGGTGAAACTGTGGCATTACCCGCCGCGGGATGGGGTCAAATTCAAAGTTAAATAACAGTTAAATATTTGAGGGTTAATTGTGGGTTGGAAAGCAATTTCTCGGTCTGAGGTGGGAACTAGTCACAGACAAGAAAACATACCTTGTCAAGATTATGGGGATTATCGCCTTTTTGGGGATATCATTGTAGGTGTGGTAGCTGATGGGTCGGGGAGTGCTAAATATTCTCATGTGGGTTCTAAATTAGCGGTAAATACCGTCATTGATTTGTTTGCCAGAATTTTTCACAAATCTGAGCAGAAAAAATTATCCCCCCCATCGCCGGAAGAAGAAAGCAAACAAATGTTTAGCAAAATTGTGCAGGAAGTAATTGCACAATTAGGGAAAACAGCAAAGCAAAATAATTGTGATATCAAAGATTTAGCTTGTACACTTTTGATTTTTATCGCTACTCCTGAATGGTTGGTAGCTATGCAAATTGGGGATGGGTTAATGGTGGTGCGTCCTCAAAATTCCCCAGATTATCAACTGTTGTTTACCCCCCATAAAGGTGAATTTGTCAATGAAACCACTTTTGTTACCTGTAGTCATGCACTAGAAGAAATGCAAGTCAAGGTAATACCATCCCCAGAGTTTATTGCAGCTGCTACAGATGGGCTGGAAAATGTGGCAATTACCTTGAAAGATTGCCAACCTTTTCCACGATTTTTTCAACCATTGGAAACATACTTACAAACCACCACAGACCCAAATCAGGAAGCTGAGTATTTAGTTAACTTTCTCCAATCGGAAGCCCTAAATAAACGCACTAGTGATGATAAAACTGTGCTGTTGTCTATTTGGCAATCATCAGAGGTGGTTTGATCAGTTGTTAAAGGTTGTTTGTCAAGTCATGATTAGTGTATCAAATATTTTTAGATCCCCCTAAATCCCCCTTGAGAAGGGGGACTTTGACTCTAGTTCCCCCCTTTTTAAGGGGGGTTAGGGGGGATCAAGAATTGTCTAAAATCACCTGATAAAACTTATCAAACATCCTCTAATAGATACTTGTGATTTGATAGTTATAATAGCTTTAACACAACCTAGTAGAGAAAAGTATGCCTGAATTAAAAGTTAGCATTAGTGACGCTGCTCACAAAAGTCTCTTGGCACTGGTTGACTCCTCTGGAGAGACGCTTCAAACAGTATTAGACAAAGCCATTGAAAATTATCGCAGATATGTTTTCCTAGTTCAGGCAAATGAAGCCTTCGCCGCCCTGAGGAAAAATGAGGATTTATGGCAAGAGGAAATTTCTGAAAGGCAAACATGGGAACAAACTCTCGCTGATGGAGTAGAAAGGTAGTGGCGGAAATTACCAGAGGAGAAATATGGACAGTGGATCTTAACCCAGTAAGAGGGTCAAACAAAATGCCTACAAGATTAACAGTAAATTACCAGTAAATTATGAGTTTTTATGACCCGCCTAATTTGTGCTAGTACCGGTAAATCAATTAATCTCCTGAGTGAACTGGCTAATAGTGGTGAGGCTAAAGTTTGGCGAACTGATTACAGTGGTTATTTAGCTAAAATTTATCACCAGTCCACACCGGAACGAATGCAAAAGTTAGCGGTGATGCTCGACTATCCACCCCCTGATCCAAATCGCCACATCAGTCATATTTCTTTCGCTTGGCCTCAGTCAGTCCTCAAAAATGCTCAGGGTGATTTGGTGGGCTTCTTAATGGGGGAAATTCGGGCGGGGAAAGAAATTTATGATGTGTACAACCCCACACGTCGCAACAAAATATGTAAACTACCGGCTGACTGGCGGTTTCTCCACTACACAGCCCGGAATATTGCCTCAATTATAGGGGCATTACACGATAAAGGCTATGTATTAGGTGATATTAAGCCGCAAAATATTTTAGTCAATGATCAGGCTTTACCTTCAATTATTGATACAGATTCTTTTCAGGTGCGTCATCCTCAAACTGGTAAAGTTTACCGTTGTTTGGT
>NZ_JAQMTM010000022.1:0-6097 GCF_028331085.1 Anabaena sp. CS-542/02 | reverse complement strand
CGATATTTCTCTTAAGATTTACAAGAAAGACTACCGCTATCATTGCTTGGTTTTCGCGTTGGCAATAGTCTTAATTCAATACTTGATATCGTAGGATTATATATCAAGTGGGCGATTTTCTTAACTCACTTATGTCAATTTTTGTCAACATAAGTATAGTTTTGTCTATAAAATAGTCAGCTTAGGACTAGCTCAATGGTATGATAGTCATTGTTAAGGTAAGAAGTAGAGGAGTTTAAGCTTGAGGAGCTAGTTGCAAGACTAGGATAACATTGACAATGCTAAGTATGTCCAAGTAGCTGAAATCTTATCTTTGTCATCCCCTACCCCCCAAACCAGAGGGATTGAGGTTATCCATTGACAGGGCATTTTCAGGAATCCTCACGACTGATAAAACCCACCACCACCAGGGGTTTCAATCACAAAAACATCTCCCGGTAGCATCTGCACTGTTGCTGTGCTGCCTAAATCCTCTTGTGTTCCATCTTGATGCTGTATCCAGTTGCGCCCCACCTGACCAGGTTCTCCCCCATTTAATCCAAAGGGAGGAACACGGCGATGTCCAGACAGAATATTAGCTGTCATTGGTTCAAGGAACTTGATCCGGCGAATCACGCCGTTACCACCTGAATATTTGCCTTTACCTCCGCTATTGGGACGTAAACAAAAGCTTTCTAACAAGACGGGATAACGAGTTTCTAAAATTTCTGGGTCTGTCAGGCGGGAGTTAGTCATGTGGGTTTGAACTGCATCAGTACCATCAAAGTTAGCCCCTGCGCCGGAACCACCGCAGATGGTTTCATAATATTGATAACGCTCATTACCGAAAGTAAAATTATTCATCGTTCCCTGAGAAGCAGCACTCACACCCAACGCACCATATAAAGCATCAACGATGTTTTGTGATGTCTCTACATTGCCTGCGACAATTGCGGCTGGGTAGCTGGGGTTGAGCATACAGCCTTCAGGAATGACAATTTCTAAAGGTTTCAGACACCCGGCATTCAGGGGGATACTATCATTAACTAGAGTGCGGAAGACGTATAAAACCGCTGCTTGAGTTACAGCCTTGGGGGCATTAAAATTACTGCTTAGTTGCCCAGATGTGCCTGTAAAATCAATTGTTGCACTGCGATTTTTTTTGTTTATTCTGACTTTAACTTCGATTTTGGCACCGCTATCTATTTCATAAATGAATGACCCATCTTTCAGGGCTTCAATTGCTCTTTTTACTGATTCCTCGGCATTATTTTGAACAAATTTCATGTATGCTTGGACAGTTTCCAGTCCATATTGAGCAACCATTCTCTGTAATTCTTTGACTCCCCTTTCATTGGCTGCAATTTGTGCTTTAAAATCAGCTATATTTTGTTGGGGATTACGAGCGGGATAAAGATGATTAGAGAGTAAATTTGTTACTTGGGTTTCTTGAAAAATTCCTTGTTCAACTAAAAGAAAATTATCAAATAAAATCCCTTCTTCTTCTACTTTTGTACTGTGGGAAGGCATGGAACCAGGAGTAATACCGCCAATATCGGCTTGGTGTCCGCGAGAAGCAACGTAGAACAGCGCATTGGTCAGGGTAGAGGGCAAAGTGTCATCTAAAAATACGGGGGTAATAGCTGTGACATCTGGGAGGTGTGTTCCACCGTTATAGGGGTTGTTGGATAGATAGACATTACCTGGTTTGATGGTGTCGCCTTTGTCATTGATTAAACTGCGGACGCTTTCACTCATTGACCCTAAATGTACGGGAATATGAGGAGCATTAGCGACTAATAATCCTGAAGAATCGAAAATAGCACAGGAGAAATCTAATCTTTCTTTAATGTTCACTGATGCCGCAGTATTTTGCAGCACAATCCCCATTTGTTCGGCGATGAATTGATAGAGATTTTTGAATATTTCTAAACGGACTGGATCTGGTTGATTTGTGGCGTACATTTTTAATTTCTATTATTTGATGTTAAAGGTAAATTTACAGATAAATTTGAATTTTTAATTAATTAAGATACACGTTGTAAAATTAAATGATTACACTCATTTAATTTTGCTTGCCAGTTAGGTTCAACCACAATTGTACTAATCTTTTCCACAATAATAGCCGGACCATTTATTAAATCTCCCAATTGTAAATCTTCACGGCGGTAGACTGGGGTATCATGCCATTTTTCCCCAGTGAATATCTTAACTATTTCCACCGGTTCAGGGGGTGATTCTATAGGACGAGTACGACTAATTACAGGTTCTTCGGGAGTATCCATTTTCTGAATTACTTCTACGAAAATAGATTCTACAATCAAGGGCTTGTCGGGTTGAATGAAACCATAGCGAGATTTATGTTCATCTATAAATGCTGTGTGCATGACCATGACATCTGAATTGAAATCAATGCTTAAAGTAGAATTAGTCCCCTCATATTTCACATCCAGTTTTTGAATTACTGCTGCTTCAACGCTACTTTCATTTTGACTGAGTTCACTTATTGCTTGGGTTTCTAATGACTCCATCAACTGCATTAACTGAGGTATTAAGTCTTGATTTAAAGGCTGTTCTACTCCTGCTACTCTGGTGGCTCTCACATCAGCTAGTCCCATACCATAGGCGGAAAGAACACCAGCATAAGGATGCAGAAATACCTGTTTGATCCCTAAAGTATCCGCAATTAAACAGGCGACTTGTCCACCAGCACCACCAAAACAGCAAAGTACATATTGGGTGACATCATAACCTCGTTGTAGACTGATTTTTTTAATAGCATTAGCCATATTTTCCACAGCGATCGCCATAAATCCGGCTGCTACTTGTTCGGGTGTAAGGTAATTTCCTGTAACAGTGGTAATCTCTTGTGCTAATTGCTGGAATTTCTGGATGACAATATCTTTATCTAAAGGTAAATTGCCATCAGTACCAAAGACGGAGGGGAAATATTGAGGATGTATCTTACCTAACATGACATTTGCATCTGTCACAGTTAAAGGTCCACTCTGACGATAACAAGCCGGGCCGGGATTTGAACCAGCGGATTTTGGTCCGACACGATAGCTAGAACCATCAAAGATGAGAATGGAACCACCACCAGCTGCAATAGTGTGAATTGATAATACGGGAACTCGCATTCGCACTCCCGCAATTTCAGAATCTAATTGGCGTTCATACTCTCCTTTAAAATGGGCAACATCTGTACTGGTTCCCCCCATATCAAAGGTAATTACTAGATTAAAACCTGCTCTTTTACTAGTTTGAACTGCACCGACAATACCGCCTGCAGGTCCACTTAAAATACTGTCTTTTCCCTGAAATTGTGCTGCTGCTACTAAGCCGCCGTCAGACTTCATAAACATTAATCTAACATTTGGTAATTGGCTGGCTACTTGGTTGACGTAGCGGCGCAAAATTGGGGTTAAGTAGGCATCTACGACAGTTGTATCTCCTCGACTGACTAGTTTTATTAATGGGCTAACTTGGTGAGATACAGAAATTTGTGTAAAGCCAATTTCCTCGGCAATGGCTGCTACTTGTTGCTCATGTTGGGGATAGCGATCGCTGTGCATAAATACAATCGCACAACTGCGAATACCTGTATGATAAACTGCTTGTAAATCCTGTTGTAATTGTGTAATATTAACAGGTGTTAATTCGTTGCCATGAGCATCATAGCGTTCTTCTACCTCAATGACTTGTTCATAAAGCATCGTTGGTAAGATGATGTGACGGGCAAAAATATCAGGGCGGTTTTGGTAGCCAATACGCAGGGCATCTTTAAACCCTTTGGTAATCAGTAGAACTACTCGTTCTCCTTGCCTTTCTAACAGTGCATTGGTGGCGACAGTTGTCCCCATTTTGACTACTTCTATGGCTGTATGGGGAATGGGTTCATGAGTTGAAAGACCCATAATATCCCGAATACCTTGGATAACTGCATCTTGATATTGTGTGGGATTCTCTGAAAGTAATTTGTAGACAATAACCCATTCTTGAGGTGTCAGAGGAACTATCAAAAAACGTTCTGTATGCCCTGAGAGCCTATCTATAATTGTCTGGCTATTAGTGACAGCAATAATATCTGTGAATGTACCACCGCGGTCAGCAAATACTTTTAACATTTATCAATTTACCCTATGGTATATAATCAGAAGATTTATAATAAAGCCTTTTTCAGGCTCATGAAGTAAACACCAATTCCCTATTCCCTGTTCCCTGTTCCCTGTTCCCTCAAACTAAAAAAATTTGTACCTCACGAGCATGGGAAATGCCATAATCTATGTGAGAATTGATATATCTGGTAACTGGCGCAAGTAATGATTAATTTCTACAGATGCAGCAATTCCAGAAATCATGGCATCTTCAGTAAGATTACCACCACACCAATCACCACAACATACTAAAGGTAGGGGACTTTGGGCAGATAATACAGGATGTGGCCAGGGACGACTGGGAAAAGCGTAACGCCAGCGATGTACTTGCATCCAGTCTGGTGTTGCTAGCCAAGGAAGCCCCAAACTGTGGGCGGCGGTTTGCAACATCTCCTGTGCAACTGGTTGTAAATCTGGGGTTTCTAAATGTAGTTGGGCAAAATTAGCGCTACTTTGCAAGACAAATACAGGTTGTTGAGGATGGGGGCGTTTGCTGCTGTCTAAACCCATCCATCCCAAAACCGGCTCATCTGTAAATTTCCGCTCCTTCCAAGGTGGTAGTGGGGATGTAGGCGGATATCCTGCGATCGCAGTAATACAAGGATAAAATTCTACAGAGGTCAAATTATCCAAAAATGCTTTACCCAAAATAGGTTCGCCCAATGGGGACAAAAGTGCCAAAGCCTGGGGAGCGGGGATAGCGAGAACTATGGCGGTGGCTGTTAATTGGGCGCTAGATTCAAGAGTCAGACCCCAAGTATTTGCGGAATGAGGGTGAATGGCTGTGACCCGCTGATTGAGTTGGATTTCTAAACCTTGGGCGAGAAACTTACCAATGGTACTCATTCCCGCGGGTGCAATATAACGGGGTTGAGGCTGATCTTGCCATAGCTCTAGGATATGGCGATCGCATAAAGATTGTACCAAATTTGCGAATAATTCACCTTGAGGCTGTAAATAACAAGCCCCATGGTCTGCCCAAGTTCCATGTAATCGACGGGTAGCGAGTCGTCCCCCGAAACCACGGGACTTTTCGAGGACCACAACCGAGTATCCAGCCTCAGTTAAACGTTGAGCGCATATTAAACCTGCCATTCCGGCACCAATTATGGCAATATCAGTCATAAATTCTTGACTCTGTAGGACTAGGGATGAGCAATGACCAACAATTGCTAATATTGACACTCCCCACGGCTAGAAGCCGGGGGATTCTTGCTTCACGGGGATTCCAATGAATTTACCCGCGCTAACGCGCCGCTCCGCTAACCCCAAGCATCTTGACCGTGTGCCCCACGGCTGCAAGTCCACGTATAGCGACTACCTGAGCGGCTGCAACATCTCTATCTGTTTTATACCCGCAATTTGAACAAACATGAGTACGCTCCGACAGTTCTTTCTTACCAGTCTCAACTCCACAATTAGGGCATATTTGGCTGGTTTTACGTGAGTCTACCTTGTGAAAATAGACATCGCGCTTTAAACAGGTTTGTTGAAGGATATTAAAAAACTGACCAAATCCAGCATCCAAGCAATGTTTACCCAGGATTGAACGGGACAAACCAACTAAATTTAAATCTTCAACAAACACCATTCCGGCGTTGTCACAGATTTGATGAGACAACTTTCTGTGCCAATCTTGACGACAATTAGCAACGTACTCATGTAATTTAGCAACCTTCTTTTGTGCTTTCTGCCAATTGTTCGAGCCTAACCGTTTTTTGGAAACACGCTGTTGCAGCAATTTCAGCTGGCGTTCGCCATCTACAAAAAATCTCGGACGTTTGATTAAAAGACCCTTAGAAGTTGCTATATAATTCGTGAGACCGACATCTATTCCTACTGGTTCCCCATGTGGTAGAGGTTGGGGTACGGCTACATCCCACTGTACTGTTAACATTACGTACCACCCAGAGGCACGCTTAAC
Source organism: Anabaena sp. CS-542/02 (assembly GCF_028331085.1). Classification (NCBI taxonomy): domain Bacteria; kingdom Bacillati; phylum Cyanobacteriota; class Cyanophyceae; order Nostocales; family Nostocaceae; genus Anabaena; species Anabaena sp. CS-542/02. Next base: position 37 of record NZ_JAQMTM010000022.1, on the reverse strand, counting down.
TACACGTGCCTGTTTAATCACCCCTCCATCTGGCATT
>NZ_JAQMTM010000021.1:0-43674 GCF_028331085.1 Anabaena sp. CS-542/02 | reverse complement strand
TCCTTCCCTGTTCCCTGTTCCCTGTTCCCTGTTCCCTGTTCCCTGTTCCCTAAGATAAAAATTACCTGTTGAAAACTTATCAAACAACCTCTGAGATCAAGATTTGCGATCGCATCAGGATTGTGAGAGTAAATAGCCCAACTGACGATGAGCTTCAAACAAACTGACTGCGACACTGACGGAAAGATTCAGGCTGCGAACATGAGGCTCTGACATCGGAATATACAGTTTCGCATCGCAATCTGACAGCACTGTGGATGGTAACCCTGTGGTTTCGCTGCCAAAAAGCAACCAATCATCGGCTTGAAATTGAAAGCTGGCATAATTAAAATTACCTCGCACAGTGAAGCCTAAGCATCTGCCTCCACGTTGTCGATGTGTGGCTTGAAAGGCTGCTAGGGATTCGTGATAGTGTAGTTTGACATAAGGCCAATAGTCTAAACCAGCTCTTTTGAGGTAGCGATCGCTAATTTCAAACCCTAAAGGAGCCACTAAATGTAATTCCGTACCCGTAGCGGCACAAGTCCGAGCAATGTTACCTGTATTTTGTGGTATTTGCGGATAAACTAAAACTATCTGGGGCATTGTCTGTAAAATACTTTTTGTATACCTCTATACTTAAATCCTTATAAGTCTATCATTAGATAGAGTCGATTCATAGGTTTTTCTAATAAATCTTCAGTAACACCTCGATATTAATTTTTTTAAACAAAAAACAAATTCCCTAAAACCCCAGACACCAAGAATCTTGGGGAGAGAAAATAATTCTGGGGTTTCTCTGTCCAAATCTACCTTCAGGATGAAGACGGAACCATTAAGCTACCAGGGGCGAACATAATTTGTTTTCTAATTCAACTTCCCGTTCTTCAGTGGCGACAATAGCTTGAGTCAGGACACGCTGAGAGTCAAAACCCACCGCGTGCAGTTGTAACCATTGTTGGGCTTCGTTCCCGGCGCGGAGAATTTTCTGCACAGGAGATAAGAAACAGCTAAAACCATGTTCTTTAGCCATCCCCCAAACTTCTTGATATAATTGGGCGATCCAGTCTCTGGCAAGGATAGGTCTACCGTCTTGCCAATGGTGTAATTGAGCATCAAGACTAGCACTAGCTGCAGCTGCTTCGTTGCTGGCGGTGATAGTCAGCAATTCTTCGGGGGAAAAACTACTTTGGGTTAACGGGTCGAGTTCCGGGTTTGCAATTAACTGTAACAAACGCGCTTCCAGCAAAGCACTAATGGCTAGCAAAGCAATGGGGTCGGTAACTAAGTCACAAATACGTAATTCCAGACGATTCAAGTCATAAGGACGACCATCGCCATTTGGTCGGACTGATGTCCATAAATGCCTGACATTTTGCATAGTTCCCGCAGCTATTTGTCCTTCCATCCATTGAATATGATGGGCATGACTAGTAAATAAGGGCACATGGGCGGGAGTTTGAGGAAACACAGCCCAACGGGTGGAATGATAACCCGTAGCTTTGCCATCCAGGAACGGGGACGAGGCGCTTAAAGCCAGGAATAAAGGAGCTTCTAAACGAATGAGCCGACAAGCCCGCATTAACACATCAGGGTCACTGATGCCGATGTTAATATGAACGCTGGCAGTAACTACTTTTGTCCCGTAGGTATTTTCAATGTATTCATGATATGGGTTATTGGGGTTGGAACGAAAAAAGCGATCGCTGCCGCCCAATGATAAAGTGCTACCAGGAATTAAAGTATAATTACCCAACTTATGCAGGTAGCGTCGCAAATTGCGGCGGGGACACAGCAAAGCACACAACAATTTCTCATAATCACTCAATGGCTGGGTGGTGTATTCCACGTTACGGCTATCCGGTTCCCGCACAAATCCATCCAAAGAGTCTACAATTTTGTCGGAGAGACCGACTATTTCACCTTGAGGCGTACCAGTATACATCTCAATCTCAAAGCCTTTTAATAGGACCACTTTGTTCTCCTCGCCTCTCCTAATGTAAGAATTGTATCGAATTAGACGAATTTTTGCATCTACATTTAAGTTAACTTATAATTTACAATTATTTAATAATAATCTCAGGAAGCACAAAGACAGCGAGTATAAACAATGCAGAGGCTGTTTAAAGCCTATTTTCTGGAATTTTTAGACTTAACCCCAGAGCGTGAGACTGATTGTTTCTTCTGATGCGGTAAATTTTGTGGTATAATGAACTTATCTGGTGAATCATCCTCCTGAGCAATATTTAGGCGGACAAAATCAGCCCATACTTGACTACTGAGTAAGTTTAAAGCAGTTTCAGGTTGATAATATGCTATATTCGTGATGGTTTTACGCCATCCCTGCTGTAAGGATTCCATAAAGGTTTCCTCCCCGGAAACCCGAGTCAACAGGGAAAGCGCCAAAGCTATAGAATCATGTAGTAAATTCTTTGAATTTAAATCTGTAAGTAGAATATTTAACCACACTGGCATAAGTTCCAACCAGTTGCTTTTTTCTATCTCCCTGAGTGCGATATTTTGCATACCCAGGAAACCCCACACAGACAAAGACTCTACAGCTAATTGCAAATCACGGTTTTCTAAAGCTATATCCCATTGAGTTCGTGCATGATTTTGGCAACGATCAAGCAGAAATTGATATGCTTCCTCAATTTGCTGGGGAGCAGTGACTTTATAGACAGACTCACCCTGTGGTAAATATTCCCCACCACAAGAAACCCAGTCATAAAATCCACAAAAATAAGTTTCTTGATCAACTATAACCTCTTTGACATGGGAATCAGCCAGACAGAAAACCTGTACAGATGATAAACAGTGAGGCGTTTTGAGAGAGCGTAATTTTTCTATAACATCTGCTGGTGAAATTCCATATGCGATTAAAACCCGCACTCCATCATTAGTCAACTTTTGCAACAGCGTTACAAATTCGTTATTGATAATATCTTGACTCAAACAAGGAGAATAGATGATAATTTGCCGTTTAGCAGAATTTAAAATTTCCCGAAAAGTGGGAGTAATTTCCCCATCGCCTAACTTTAAAGCTGTTGGGGTAAGCTTTTGTAATCGAGATTCTATTTGAGTATTTTTATAATTAAGAGTAGCTTCACGCTCCTTAACGGCTTCATCGGATAATTGACATAAAGCAAGATATGGTATTTTACCTTTACCTTGCAATACTTCCATGCGTTGTGATGCTGATGCCAAAATTTGCTTACCGCTTCTAATTTCGATCCTGAGTTTTTGTGTGACAGCATCGCAAATTACAAACAGAGATATACTTTTCCAGATAATTTGCGCTGGGGCTAAAACTTTACAGTGAGTAACAATTTTACCTAATTCGGGGACATGAAAATCTAAGCCTGATAACTGAATACATTTCTGGATTTTTTCAATGCTTAAAGCAGGTATATCATTAATTTTACGGGCAATTTTGATAAAATCTGCTAAATCAGGTAAATTTAACGACACATCATCCCAGGGTTCAGTAGAAAATATCAGCTTTCCCTCCAAAGCATCGGAAACAGCATATATTTCTACAGGATATGCAGGTTGTGGTACAGAACCTTGGGAGTAAAAAGTTCGTCCTTGATTTGTAACTGTAATGGGGGATGTTGCGGATAAGGTTTCCAACCTTTGCAAATTGGCTGCGGTACTGCGGACAAATATAGGGTCAAGTCCTAATATGGATGCTAATTGATCTTCTGTGGGTGGAGGTGAAAACTCAATTCCAGCACGGATAATAAATTCTTCGAGTACATTAAATTCCCGGGGTTCCTGGATAGATATTTCTACAGGAGTTTGATGTAAACTATAGCGAAATTCATGGGCTGCTAAAACTGATAAGTGAGGATTTTGGGCGGTAATTTCCTCTACTAAGTTTATGAGTTTTTTGTCAATAGGTTTAGCCGCAGCACCTAGAAACATCAACGAAACCTCCTTGACGATTTACAGTACGGGAAATATCTAAATACATATCTCCAACTTTTCCACCTTGACGGGTAAATAAATCATGACAACCTACAATTACTAGTAGTTCTTGGGCGCGAGAAAAAGCTACATTTACCCGTTCTGGTTTATTCGCAAAACCAACATCACCTTGATGATTATTCCGAACCATACTCACAATGACCACAGGGCGTTCCATTCCCTGAAATCTATCCACTGTCCCTGTGCGAATTTCCAAAGAAGGAAATAGTTCTGGTTGTAAACGTTGCTCAATTTTTTTCAGTTGTGCGCCATAGAATGTAATGACTGCAATTTCCTTTTTGGCTGCACCATTGGCGATTTTAGTAGCCCAAGTATGCTCGAATTGCTGACACAGTCGTTCAATTATATCAACTTCGCGAGGATTAAAATAGGAAGTATTTTCCCGTTCTTCTTGGAATTCGAGATCCCTGGGGATGTTTACCCAGATAAGATGGTGATTTTGGTCGATAATTTCCCCTGTCAAATTATGGGCGCGTTGGCTGTCAGGCGCTAAAAGCCCACATTCTAATTTACCCTGATAAAATTGATTGATGGCTGCCATAATGGAGGGGTGCATTCTATATTGGGTAGTCAACATTTGTTTAATGCTTTTGTCAGCAGCTTCAAACTGAATTTTAAATAATGACTCTTCTAAAAATTGCAGTTCTGATTTTGTGCTCCCCAGTGATTGAGCAACTTCTGCTACTGTGCTAGTATCAAGCATGGGTGGTAATTGGCGATGGTCACCTACCAAGACTAACTTTTTGCCTTTTAAAGCTGGAATGAGTAACTCTGGTGGGGTACATTTACTGACTTCATCGATGATGACCACATCAAAGGCTTTAAATTCTTGGGTAAAGTTGTAATTTGCAGCTTGGACACAAGTGATACCGACAACGTTCGCGTTATCTAAGTAAATGCGTTTTAAGTCGTTGCGATCGCGCTCTGAGGGATTTTTGACTTTAGCAATCCAATCTTGGGTAAAATCTTGGTAGCGGTTGAGATAAGTTTCTTCTTGACTCAGTTGGTTTTGCCAAGCATCAAACTGGGCTGTGATAGTCTGTAAAAATTCCCGATCAAATAAGCCTAAATCAAGATTTTTTGGCTTAAATTTATCAGGTATGGTTTCCCAGAACTGTTTCCACCAATTTCTGGAGAAAATTAAATCTTCTGTGGGTTGTATATCGGGTTGTTGATTTAATTTTTCCAGTTGGGTTTGGGTTTCTTGTAGTTTGTGTTGAGCCTGTGTGTTTTGTTGTTGTATAATTAGCAGTTGGTCATCTAAAGATTTTTTAATTACCTCCAAGACTGCAACAGGTTGAATGGAACTGATGACAGTTTCTAAATTGTGGAGATGACCCAACCCAGTGTTGACATGAGTAGCAAATTCTTGGGGATGTTGCGAAATTTTTGATGGTGTTGTCAGATATTCTGTAACTAAACCGCGTAATTTATCAGGGACATTTTGCTGTTGGTTGAGTAACTGCAAAATCTTGATAACTTGTTCTACTTTTATTTGAGATGAAGTAGCGGATATTTGCTCTTGGGTGGTTATCTCCAGTTGAGTTAGTTGCTGTTGGAGATACTCCAGGTGTTTTTCAGTTTCAGTTTTAACTCGTGCGACACATTGACGCGCATTGGTGAGAATATCCGCGAGTAATTCTTCACTAACCCGCTTCAGGGTAGAGTCGAGGTGATTTAATTCCCAAACTGTACCATAGACTGACTGCATTCTCAGCAAAAACAACTGGGTGTTTTCCACCAGTAATTGGCGCTGATGTAGGTTCAGGAGTTGATAGTTACTAAACTCTTCGTATATTTTACGCCATTGAGTGCGATCGCTCCCAGATAGCACGATAGGAATTTGACTAAAACTTTGCTCTACAAAGTAACTAAAACTGTGCCGTTTACCGATTCTATCAACAAAGCCCCCCTCCGTTTCATAAATAAAGGCTTTTGCTAAACCTGACAAGTCTGGCAAATTCACCTGATATTTTTGAGGTAATATAGGTAACTTTAACTGCTGGGCGAACAGCAACAAACCCAGTGGTAACTGTAGCAATTCCGGCGTTAATATTTGTCCCGACTGCTGGCATTCTTTAATTATTTGATATAATACCATAGGTGCTGTAAACTTCCATTCTTTAACAGCTGCAATCACATAATCAATCTCGCGTTTGCGGTTTTGCCAACCTTGAATTGTCTGCTGTAAATTTTGCTGTTTAGCTACAAATTCCTGCTCATTAATGTCTTTTGAAGGATATTGGGAAATCGGAGATACTGTGTTGACAACCTCCGACATTGCCACAATTATATCTTGGGCGTAATGGAATGCTGTTTTAAAATCAGCTAATTGAACAGCTACATTTTCACACAACCAAAATCCTAAACCAAATGCACCATGAGCAGGACGGACTAAACCCAGTTTATCAGTCCACTTGATAGCTTTAACCACATTTGTCAAGAAATCCGCGACCGAACTATTATTTTCTGTATATAAATGAAGCTGTGGTAAATAATTTTTAACTTCTGGTGCTTCCCAATTAATATTGGGGGCATTTTTGAGTACATAATCTAAGCCTAATCGAATAGATTCTAGCTGAATTTTTTCAGATAAACTTTCCTGATAAATGTCTGCTATATTTTTACAGGTTGCTGCTAAAATTTGCTTTTGCTGATTTAATTGATTTTGTTGCTGATTTAGTTCCTCTTCTAACTGTAAATAATCTGTAAATTGTGGGAATGCTAACAACAAATCAGCAAATATTTTCACATTTTCCCGACGTTTAGCCAGACTATTTTCACAGTCATTCGCCGTATTTTCTAGCCATGTACCAATAACTTGATCCTCTAAGAATGGCTGTCCTTCCTCCCCCACTTTGTGGGCGCGTCCTTTGCGTATCGCGCGGATAACTGGGTTGTGAACTAATCGACTCAGAGCATTATCCACCGCTAAATTAGCTTGAGAAGCGATAAGAGTACGTCCACCCCGCAGGGCTATTTGATAACAAATTTCTGCAATTACAGTAGTTTTACCAGTACCGGGGGGACCTTGGATGAGAACTAAATCTTCAGCTGCTAAGACCTTCTCCACAGCTGCTTTTTGTCCAGCATTAGCAGAAGATAATAATAAATCATCCCCTTGCAGTGACACAGTTTTTTTAATACACCTGGACTGGGAAGCATCGAATAAAAAGTTACCCAAGTAAGGATTTTGAGTGTGTCCCTGCTTTAATTGTTCCAAAGCTTCCTTCTTGCGCCTAACTTGTTGAATATCACCAGCAGCATCAAAAAATAAAAATCCCTTCACTGGTATTTGATAACGTTGTGTAGCGATATATTCCGATACTTCCCGTTCTAACTTGACTTTGATTAAACAATTTTTCACATCAACTTGATCAATTGTACCTAGTTGAGGAATTTTGTAAGTTAGTTTTCCTGTAGGAACAGTTTCCGAAAGTTTAACTTCTTGGTTTTTGGAACGTTTTACCCGTTCCCAGAAACTGGAGACATTTAAATAATTTTGTTCAGCACCATCGAGAGTAGCCGAGGTAACATCTACTTCAAAGGTAATATCTCTGCTATTCCGCCCATAATTATTACTGATAAACGCCACACAAAACTGACGGGATTTAGCAATATTTTCCTCAACTTGTAAAAATGCTTTCCAGGCTTGTAACTGTTCTTCTGTCGGTATATGATCACCGCAAATAGGCATTTTGCCCATGCGTGCTAATGCAACTTTAGGAATACCTAAACGATGTTGAGCATGAGACAGCAAACGTAAGGTAAAACCAACAGAGTAACCATCAGCCTGTCCCCGGGAAAGTGGCAAAAACCGAATGGATAAAATTTTTAAACCGCCTATTCCATCCTGGGAAATAGCAGCAATCAAACCTAATGTTTTGCCTTGGTTTTCCAGCTTTTTAGGTAAGGGAAAATCATCTTTATCAGTGGCAATTGTTAACTGCCAAATTTCCTCATCTTGATGTTTTCCCAGACCTTGACGACGCACATAAAACAGACAAACTTCCTCACCCAGTAAATCAATTATCTCATTTTGAGCCACTGAATTAACACATTTATAACTCCATGTTTGGTAATTTTGCGTGTGGGAAAAAGTGGGCATAGATACACTGGAATTTACTGATGTGTGAGATAATATAGTTTAGCACCTGGGAAAAAAAACAAAGAACCACTGCGCCAAGGTGGGGAACTAATTTATAGCCTATACTGATGATAAACCTGAGTAGCAGCACGATGTAACAAAGAGTGTCGCCAAACCAGAGACCTCATATCATCAGCGTAACCCCCTCCAATAACACAAGCTACAGGATAACCAGCACCCACGCAGGTACTTAAAACCTGCATTTCCCGGCGGAAAACTCCCGTATCACTCAGGGCTAATTTTCCTAAGCGATCGCCGATATGAATATCTACCCCTGCATCGTATAATACTAAATCAGGGCGAATGTTGGACAGCAAATCTGGTAAATAATTCGCCAAAGTTTGTAAATATTCATCATCTTCCATTCCGACCCTCAGGGGAACATCCAAATCACTGGTTTGTTTAGTACCAGGAAAATTAACTTCACAGTGCATGGAGAAAGTAAATACACTCTCATCTGTTTGGAAAATGACAGCGGTACCATCCCCTTGATGCACATCTAAATCCACAATCAGAACTTTTTGCACAAGTCCGAGTTTTTGTAACACTCGACAAGCGATCGCTAAATCGTTGAAAATACAAAAACCAGAACCATAACTAGGAAAAGCATGATGAGTACCACCAGCTGTATTACAAGCTAAACCCTGACTCAGTGCCATCTGGGCAGTAAGTATTGTACCACCAACCGCGACGCAAGTACGATTTACCAGTGCTGGACTCCACGGTAAGCCAATACGACGCTGTGCTTTTGGTTCTAGCGTTCCTTCACAGTAAGCTTGAACATATTCTGGAGTATGAACCAACTTAATTAACTCGCGGGGTGGGGGTAATGGTGTGTGAAATTGTGCTGTTTGCGCTACACCGTCAGCTAACAGCAATTCATAGAGTTGTCGGAACTTGGACATCGGGAAGCGATGCCCTGGTGGTAATGATGTAATATAATCTGGATGGTAAATAATTGGCAGTTCCATAATCTAAAATTACCAGTAAATCAGGCAAATAGACAAGCTAGAATTTAGCAAAAATATAAAACTCTAAATTAATTATGCAGCAATGGATTGTACCAATAGTATTTATTCTCCTTGGCTGGATGGCTGGATTGATTGGTGAAAAAGTTTTTTTTAAAAAACTCAGAGAATTTGTTCTTGAAAAGCAGATACCAGGCGGTGAAATCATATTTACAGCTTTACACCGCATGACATTTTTTTGGTTTTTGCTAGCAGGTTTCTCTGGTGCTTTTTTGTATTCTTCCCTGAATATCAACAATGATCTTAAAATTATCCTGCAAAAAATAATTACCATTTTATTACTTTACTCAGTCACCTTAGTCTTAGCTAGATTGACTGCTGGTTTTGTAAATTTATTCATACAGAGAACAGCAGGAGTACCTGCATCTTTAATTTCTAATTTAGCTAAGATTAGTGTTTTCATCTTGGGAATACTCATCCTCCTGCAAACTATAGGTGTGCAAATTACACCGATAGTCACAACTTTAGGAGTTGGTGGTTTAGCCGTTGGTTTGGCGCTCCAAGATACATTGGCTAATTTATTTTCTGGTTTTTATCTGATTATCTCTAAGCAAGTGAGAACTGGAGATTATCTGAAATTAGATGATGGATATGAAGGGTATGTTACAGATATCAATTGGCGGAATACAACTATTAAAGAGATTAAAAATAATATTATTGTTGTTCCTAATTCTCGCCTAGCATCAGCGATTTTTACTAACTATCACCTACCAGCTAAGGCAATTACTTTAATCATGGATATCGGTGTCGGTTACGAAAGTGATTTAGAAAAAGTAGAAATAGTGACTGTAGAAGTAGCCAAAGAAGTGGTGGCAGAAATTGCCCCGGAGTTAATAGAAAATGAACCTATTATTAGATTTCATACCTTTAATGATTTTAGTATAGATTTTAAATTATCTATGCGGGTAAATGAATATTTTGACCAGCGCATTGCGAGACACTTACTAATTAAAAAATTACATAAACGCTATCAACAAGAAGGAATCCAAATCCCCTTTCCTATCAGAGAGGTTTATTTCCATAATCAGGGATCTGAAAATTCAAATCTTGATGTAAACTAATTCACCGCCGTCAAAAATAATACTTTTTTCGTTGTCGAAAATTAGCTACCGACTCCACTAAACCTAAAGCAATGAAATTGGTCAACATAGCCGAACGTCCGTAACTCATCCAAGGTAGGGGAATTCCTGCTACAGGGGCTAAACCAACAGTCATTCCTACGTTAACAAATAACTGAAAGAGAATCATTGACAAAACACCAATAGCCAACAATGAGCCAAAGTTATCTTTAGCAGTTTCAGCTATACGCAATAGGCGAAAGCAGATCAAACAGAAGACGAAAAGCACCACTAAACAACCCACAAAACCCAGTTCTTCCCCCACGGCGGAGAAAATAAAGTCTGTATGTTGTTCGGGAACAAAATTTAGTTGTGTCATCGGACCTTTAAACAAACCCCATCCCCAAACTTCACCAGCACCTATAGCGATGCGAGACTGGTGTTGATGATAGCCAACTCCAAAAATATCCTGTCCAGGTCTGAGAAATACAGTTAGGCGGTTTTTCTGATAATCCCTCAATATATACTCCCAGACAAAAACTCCCAATTCACCACCTAACAAGTTGAGAACTGATGCGCCAATACCATTGAGGGCAGATTTACGCCAGGGGAGAGTATACCACCCTACAATACCCATAGCCACTACCCAAACTAACCCTAAAACTCCGAAAGATAATATGTTAAATACATTTACTGGCTCTGACAAAGGCCAATTTATACTAAACAGAATAGCAGAAATTATCGGCGAAATCATCAGCACCAGCCAGCCAGGATGAGCATTTGCCCAGTACAGCATTCCTAAGACGATGGCGCCAAATACCAAAGATGTGGCCAAATCTGGCTGTAAAAATACTAATCCCCAAGGAATAGCAGTAATTGCCAAAGTCCGAAATACACTTTCCAAGGTAGACGCTGTGCGCTTGTGCAATACAGCCGCTAAGGTGATAATCACTCCGATTTTGGCAAATTCCGAAGGCTGGACGTTAAACCCACCAATGCTAATCCATCGCTGCGCTCCTTTGGCGCTGGTACCAATGATCATGACCGCGATCAGACTGAGATTTGTGAGTGCGTATGTTACCCAATGCCACTGAATCAGATTTTCATAACGGCTACGAGCTAAAAACAAGGCTATCACAGCGCCAATGCCTGCTACCAACCAGTGCCAGAACCAGTCAGTCACCGGTTGTCTTAATTCCGTACTCAATATCATTAAGCCACCAAATGTACTAATGCCTATAGTCAGCCAAAATAGCAGCCAATCCATTTGCTGCCAGGAATTAAGCCAATATTGCCGGCGAGTTTGGGGGATAAAACGTTTGAAGATCATGTGCAAATTTATCTTTAATATTGAATCTGCATTCCTGGGCTATTACCCAGGAATAAAAAAAGAACTACTTGATTATGTCAGAGCGGCAACTGATATTTTACCAGCGATATTTAGAGCGATCGCTTTTAATGCTTGTGCTGAGGCTGAATCTGGATCTGCTATAACTATTGGTACACCAATATCGCCGCCTACTCTGGTGGAAATCTCCAGAGGAATGCATCCCAGTAAAGGTACTCCCAACTCGGATGCTGTCTTGGAACCGCCACCGGAACCAAAGATGTCATACTGCTTATCTGGCATATCTGGGGGAATAAAGTAGCTCATATTTTCTACGATTCCCAACACAGGGACATTCATTTGCTGGAACATTCGCAAACCTTTACGTGAATCTAACAGGGCGACATTTTGCGGTGTAGTAACAATTACAGCCCCTGACATCGGCACTGCCTGGGTTAAAGTTAATTGAGCGTCACCGGTTCCCGGTGGCATATCGACGATTAAATAATCCAGTTGTCCCCATTCCACTTGATAGAGAAACTGGCGAATCACACCATTGAGCATGGGACCGCGCCAAATCACTGGCTGGTCTGGGTCAATCAAAAAGCCCATTGAGACTAATTTGACACCGTGATTAAAAGCCGGTTCGAGAATGTCACCGTTGTCTGTGGAACGCACAACAATTTCAGCATCAGCTAGCCCCAGCATAGTTGGGTCATTAGGTCCGTAAATATCGGCATCTAGCAATCCCACTTTTGCCCCTGTTTGTGCTAAAGCTACAGCTACATTCACCGCTACTGTGCTTTTACCAACACCGCCTTTACCACTCGAAACAGCCAGAATATTCTTCACACCAGTAATTCCAGTCCTATCTGGTAAGCTTTTTTGTTGGGGTGTTTCTGCGGTGACATCTACACTTACCTCTGTAACACTAGGTAGCTGTTTAATCGCTTTTTTGCAATCTTCAACGATAAATTCACGTAGGGGACAAGCTGGTGTGGTTAACACCAAAGTAAAGCTAACCTTGCCATCCTCAATTTTGACGTTGCGAATCATATTCAGTTCCACCAAACTCTTGCGGAGTTCTGGGTCTTCTACTGGTCGCAAAACTGCTAAAACTGACTCGGAATCAAGAACATCGTACATACTCTTGTAACAAAATTTAAGAAAATTTTATGATCATCTAACATGATCTTAACTTTGTTTGGAAAGTGGTCTGGATTCCCTAAAAATCAAAACAACTATCATGGAGTGATTTTTTCTTCCCTGAGACTGTTGCTAATGCAGCCTTTTCTACGTATTCCACTAAGGAACGTGCCACACGATCTGCATAAGGGCGTGATAATGACCAAATCAGAGGGGACAACCAACCGATAACCAACTTCGCATTTACCTCATCCTCCTTCCTATGCACCTGCTGATGACTCTGGTATGGTGAATCAGATTACCTCAAAGTAGAGATCGCTCATAGAGTCATTCACCAGAGTCTAGTGTTGATACCAGAATGTTTACATCAAGAAGTACAAAAAAAACTCAGTTAATATACAAGCCTATACGCATTTGAGGGAAAATAACTCTAGTCATGCCCATCAATCTTGTAAATGCTGACAAGTAAGACAAAAGCAGATTAGGCAAATTAAGCCGATAAATTGGCTGGATTTGTCCACAAATTTGAGAATTAACAAGTTTGTGGCTTTTTAGAAAATGTAATTTAAGTCTCGGAATCTATGTTGACTAATTCGCAAACGCCAACTGTAGACGCAACACCATCCCAGTCTTTACCTCCAACTGATTCTCAGTCGAGGGTAAGTCAGTTTATGAAACAGTTACAAGATGAAATTACCCAAAAACTGGCAGCAGTAGATGGTGTAGGTAAGTTTCATGAGGATAGTTGGGAACGTCCGGAAGGAGGTGGCGGGCGATCGCGTGTGCTGCGTGATGGTGCAGTATTTGAACAAGCTGGTGTAAATTTCTCTGAAGTTTGGGGTTCTCATCTACCCCCATCAATTTTAGCCCAACGCCCAGAAGCCTCAGGACAGGGTTTTTATGCTACAGGTACTTCACTGGTACTACACCCCCGCAATCCTTATGTGCCCACAGTTCACCTGAATTACCGCTATTTTGAAGCCGGCCCAGTGTGGTGGTTCGGTGGCGGTGCTGATTTAACTCCTTATTACCCCTTTGCTGAAGATGCCGCGCATTTTCATAACACACTTAAGCAAGCTTGTGACCAACATCACCCGGAGTATTACCCGGTGTTTAAGCGCTGGTGTGATGAATATTTTTACTTGAAACATCGGAACGAAAACCGTGGTGTCGGTGGGATATTTTTGGATTACCAAGATGGCCAGGGTATGTTATATCGCGGTCATGACCCCAATGGACAGGCAGCTATTTATAGCCAACAAGTGGGGGCACCATCAACCCGCAATTGGGAAGATTTATTTGCTTTGGTGCAAGATTGTGGCCGGGCATTTTTGCCTGCATACACGCCCATTGTGGAACGGCGACGGGAAATGGAATATGGCGATCGCGAACGGAATTTCCAACTCTATCGTCGCGGTAGGTATGTAGAATTTAACTTGGTTTATGACCGAGGCACTATTTTTGGACTCCAAACCAACGGACGTACAGAATCTATTCTCATGTCTTTACCTCCTTTGGTCCGTTGGGAATACGGTTACCAGCCAGAACCCAATACTCCAGAAGCCGAGTTGTATGAAATTTTCCTCAAACCTCAAGATTGGGTCAACTGGACAACTAAAACTCAATAAAACCGCAGGGAAGTCCCCATCTAGACTCATGTCAGATGGGGATCAACGTCCAGGGATGGGGAGCAGAGTGTCAAATCAATCCTCCTGTGGTTTTCCTGTATCCGTTTCAAAATCTCAAATCTTTGTGGGATTGTCAAAATATTAGCTGGCTCGCCAAACAAGGGCTAAAGATGTCCATAGACAAACCAAAGTCAATACTTACCCAAGGCAATTAAATTTGGACAAAAACTTATAAATGATACGGATCGGAAACCTGAACTTGGCAAAGTCACCTTTAAGCGACAAAATGTAATAACGTCGCTCTTAACATTCTTAACATTTTATTCGTGAATAACGTCCGTACTGTCTCAGATACAAAACGAACTTTTTACTCGCTGCACACCCGACCGATTAACACCATTTATCGTCGGGTAGTAGAAGAGTTGATGGTGGAAATGCATCTGCTATCAGTCAATAGTGGTTTTACCTACAATCCAATTTATGCCTTGGGTGTAGTCACCAGCTTTGACCGCTTTATGCAAGGCTACCAACCGGAACGAGATCAGGAATCGATTTTTAATGCCTTATGTCAGGCTGTGGAACAAGAACCGCAACGTTACCGAGAGGATGCCCAACGGCTGCAAGCCTTAGCCCAAGACCTACTAGTACAGGATTTAATTGCTTGGTTAAGCCAAACCACTCATTTAGATCGAGATCCTGATTTACAAGGACAACTCCAAGCGATCGCTAACAATTCCCAGTTTAAATACAGCCGCTTATTTGCGGTTGGTTTATTCACATTATTAGAACAGTCGGCTCCTGAGCTAGTCAAGGACGAAAAACAACGAACCGAAGCATTAAAAAGCATTGCGGCTGGTTTACATCTATCTGATGAAAAACTTACTAAGGATTTGGAACTATACAGTTCTAATCTGGAAAAGATGGCTCAAGCCCTGGTAGTTATGGCAGATATGGTATCTGCTGATCGCAAGAAACGCGAACAGCGTCAACAACAAACTACTACCCCAGTTGCTCCCCCATCTGTAACCGAATAGTCACTATAATTCGTAATTCGTAGTTCTTGCTCAGGAACAAATTTGATTGTTTCCATTCATAAGTTGAGGAGTTGCTACCTCAATTAATTAGGAATTACGAACTACGAATTAATCCTTTTTTCCTAAACACCTAATAATTTGTAAATCAGGCTGTTGATGATAGTCAAGGCAAAAGCTCCTAGTACAGCACTCCAGATGCCAAAACGTAAGCGGAACCCCTCTACTAACCAAGCCGCAATACTAAAACACACAACGGCAATCATAAAGGTGAAAATGCCGGATAATAAGTTGAAGGTCAGTAAATCGGGTACTGTAAATATGAGGCTTAAAATAGGTCTCACTACTGCTGTGACAATACCCAGAACTGCTGCGGAAAAAAATGCCTTTTGTGGAGAGTCAATTTCCACTCCCAAAGGGAGCTTACTAATAATCAATAAGCTGATAGATGTTACTACCCAAACAATTAAAAGCGTCACAATATTCATGCCACAACCCTTGAAACGTGAACGGTGATCGGCGCTAAATTACTAAGTCTGACCAGGGATAAATTTTTGAAGCTTAACCAATTATTTATAAATTAACAGATATTTTTATCTAAACATACTTTATTCCAGATATCTTTAGCTTTAACCCCTGGGAATTGGAATGAAAATAGACCCCTCTGCTGGCTCAGGAGAGGGGTTACGGGAGAATTTCTATACTTTTATATTACCTTTGCGGTGTGGGAGTAGTTTCAGGTGCTATAGGGACTTGGGGTGCTGGTTCATTGGGTAACACTGGCGACAGGACATCAGGATTCACCCCTGGAACTGGTGCCATGGGAAAATTAGGTAGACTAAATGAGTCACTGGTTAATGGGGCGGGTCCTGGTATAATTCCCAGAGAAACGCGATCGCCACCTACTTGCCGCATCAAGTCTAAAATTGAAATTACATCATTATAGGTTGCTGTACGAGATGCATTTAACACCAAAGCTCCACTAGGGTTAGCCGCGAGATATTGCCTTAAGTTTTGTACTAACTGATCTCGTTGTACAGGCTGCTTTTCTATGTAAAGATTACCTATAGCATCAAGAGTGATAATACGAGTCGCACTCTGTGAGGTGAGACCAGTGGCTGTACTTGTACTAGCTTTAGGTAAATCAATATTAATCGCCTGTTGTCGAGTAAATTGCAAAGCCGCCAACAGAAAAAACGTCAGGATG
This sequence comes from Anabaena sp. CS-542/02, assembly GCF_028331085.1. Taxonomy (NCBI): domain Bacteria; kingdom Bacillati; phylum Cyanobacteriota; class Cyanophyceae; order Nostocales; family Nostocaceae; genus Anabaena; species Anabaena sp. CS-542/02. The sequence goes on along the minus strand of NZ_JAQMTM010000021.1, from coordinate 27,133 downwards.
CAAAAAACGACATCAATTAAGGGGAGGATTTGAATTTGTGTTTCTTCAACTGGACTCTGTAAATTAATTTTCATACCTGGTTTGGGTGTAGAATTTTTAACTATTTCTCAGAATCTAACTACTCAGTTGCATTGGGGGGTTGAGGAGCTTCACCAAAAGGGTTTTTATCTCCCCTGGGCGGAGGAGTATTACTGTCTTGTAAAGACTCGGCAACCATGAGAGAATGAATTTTTTCATAGTCAGGGGGAGACTGGCGATATAACAATTCCATGTCATTACCCGCTTTACGAAAAATTTTCACCTGGTCAACTACAAAACTTTGAAATAGGCGATAAAAGACCAAACTGATAATGGCCACTATTAAGCCAGTAGCGGTACTAATTAAAGATTCACCAATACCAGTAGTGACACCAGCCGTAGATTCGGTTCCTAAATCACCAATGCGAATTGAACGCAAAGATTGGATCAAACCCAAAACCGTACCCAGCAATCCCAACAGAGGAGACAGGGCGATGATAACTTCTAAGAGTTTTTCACCCCGGCGCATCCCGGCTAATTCATCTTCGGCGGTGGACTCCAGTGCTAATCTAAAGGTTTCCGGATCACTTTTGTGTAAGCTTAAGGGGGCATAAAGAAAGCGTCCAATGGGTTGATGGCGGGACTTTCTAGCAATATCCGCCGCTACTTCCCAACTATCTTTGGCAGTATTTAATACACGATCCACAATTTGGTTTTCTTGGGTCATAATTCTTAGCCAGAACCACAGACGCTCAAAAATCACACTTATAGATAGAATCGACAGCGCCAGCAAAGGCCACATAGCCGGGCCGCCCTTTTCAAACAAATCTAAAATATCCACTGGTTAGGGTTCCTCTTTCGATTTCAACAGCAACTATTCCAAAGCATTTTAATTCTCAAGATTAATGCATAATTACATATTCGTGTACAAAATCTTCCGGCAAATATTTAGCCCAGGAAAATTACTAGCGTCTTCCATACTACCTGGGACGGTTATTCCTACCGGGAATTTATCTGAAAGTTTGTCAAAATCAATAATAACTGGAGGGTAAACACATGAAATTTCCAATCCAATTACTATACAATTGGTATCGTAATTTGCTACGTAATCCTATTTATCGTTGGTGGGTGATTTTAGGGACACTGGTTTATATTCTCAGCCCTATAGATATCTCTCCCGACTTCATACCCATTCTCGGACAAATTGATGACTTTTTACTTCTGTCTATAGTTTTTTCCGAGGTGTCTGGGTTAGTTCTCTCAGGTTGGAAGGCGCGTCAGGGTTCTGAACAACCTAGTACTGAAACTGTTGATGTTGATGCGGTGTCTGTGGATTGAAAAATTTCAACGCCAAGGTACGCAAAGACGGATATTTCTCTGCGACTCCTTGGCGTGAATCTAGATTTAAATATCTTTGACAAATTCTGTTAAGAATCTTAAGGCTTTCAATATATAACTTACACAATCTTGAGGAGAGGTATTATAAAAGCATTGCCAGGCTGAAGCTTTATCTTCATCATAGCGATCGCCTCGTTCGGGATGTTGTTCTAACCATGCTAATCGCACAGCATGACCAATTAATACATCTAAAACTATATACTCCTCAATTTGTAAGCTGGGATTATTGGCGACAATTGTGGCTAATTCCATCAAGGCTTCAACATTGACTTGGCGGTATTCTGGAGCCTCAATTTTATTGAGTAAATGCTCAACTCTCAGGGCAAAGTTCTTTTCCCCGGCTGTCATTTCTGATAAAATTAATTCACTATCTAAACGATTGCGACGCTCTAGTTTATCGCCAATCACAATTCCTTTACAATGTTTCATTAATAGCCAAACCTGCTGGAAGAAGTCTTTAGGGACTCGGTTTAATGCTCCTTCGGCTTGGCGAAATCTCCGCCAACCACCAGGGGGGACTGTGCTTTGTTCTTTTTCGTTTGTCGGTAGCACTACCCAAGCAATATCGCTTTCTTTTTGCTTGATGTGCAGTGATTCCTGTTGGCGTAATAATTTACTAATACCTGTATAACCTCTTAATACTTGATGCAAGCGCATTTTCACTTCAAAGGGTGACAGTTCCATCAATTGTTCATAGGCTTCATCTTGGGTGACACCCAACTCTTGTGCTAATTCACTGGTAATTAATAAGATCAGATAGCCGACTCTCAGAGTTAGTAAACCTTTAAACAGTTGAGGTTCCGATCGCATTAACACCCCAAGATAGATAATAATTTCTTGTGTGAGGACGCGATCGCGGATATCTTCCCGACAGAAATGATTTATTTTCTCAGTAATTTCTCGGTGGGACATAGGCACTATCATCAGTGATGACTGACTGTAAGCTCTACCCACAGCAATTTGTTTACCTCTGACCAAAATACTCGTGACTGTATCTGATAAGCCAATATCAACCATTTGTCTTAATCCAGCAGCGCGACGTACCACCGCCCAAATACCTAAATTACCGGCTTTGGTGTAGACTTCATCCAGTAAATCAGCCACGGTTACAGTATGCTGTGGACCCCCAATACCTGTATCAAAAGTTAATCCCTCCAACCGAGTTAAAGTTTGTAATAACTCTATTTGTTCATAGATATTTGACGATGAGCGCAAAGAAGCCAGCAAAAATCGCAAGTTAGTCTCGCACTCCATCTGAAATTCTTGGGTATTTCCTAACCGTCCCCCAGGATGATAAGCCAGATAATAGCAAGGGGGGGCAGCATTTTGCATTGGCGATTGGGAGAAATCTGCATCTGGGAGAAAATCAATTCTTTGCATCCCCGCTGTTAGCATCAGTTGATTGAGTCGTCCCAATTTTACCTTTACACCATTACACACACCATCTTTAAGTTCCTGCATCAGTTCTAATAAAGCCTCAGAACCGATTTCTAACATGCTATGGGTTAACATTAAAGTTAGAGTAGGACGACCTAAATCAATCCAATAATCTCGAATATAAGCGAGTTCACTTCTGATTTGATCCAGTAAAAAATGATAATCAAGGGTTAAATAAAACTGTTGGGAATCTAAAAACGAAGGTAAAAATACAATTGTCTCTCCGTGAATCCGAAAAAATCGAGATGTGTTCAAACTCCGTAACCGCCGCACAGGACGACCAGTTAAACCCAGTTTATCATTACGTCCAATTTGAGTATAAATAGCCGAAAGTTCCTCGGCTTTTCTGACTTGGATTGGTTCTACTTGCTTCGGTGTTTGAGTTTCAATTCCATGGACTTCTAGTTTAGCTTGTAATTCCTCATCCTCAGCTAGTAAGGCGATTTGTACTAAAGCCTCGCGTTTTTTACCTATACATAAATGTCTTCCTAAGGGGTCAATATCCCCCACTGCGATTAATCCTTCATCTAATAGTTGACCGAGAAAATATAAACTTTGCGCCCAGACTAAGGGGATGTTTTCATTAGGTAAGCGAGTTTGACTGTGGGGCGTTAATTTTTCCGCTGCTACATTTTCGGCTGAGACATAATATAGTTCTGGTAATAAACCCACGCCATCACGTTGAATGAGTAATGACTCCAAACGTTCCTGGTACTCTTTGACTTGCTGACTGTCACCACGGAACAACCCATCGAGAAATAAGTAAGTAAAAAATAACGGCCACTCGCATTCAATATGCTCAAATTGCTTCAGTTCCCAAGGTTCATAGTGCAAGCGTTGGCTGTCTTCTAAAACGGTTTGGTGTCCATCCCGCAAGAAGCGTTTGCAGCCATACTTTCCTTGGAGTTTACGAATAATATCATTAAATGTGCGATCGCGTAATTGCACATTTTCTACTGCAAAAGCAGGATAACTAATAATACTTAACAGTGCGCCATCAATTTCTTTAGAAGCTGATTCTCTAGGTAATAAAGATTCTAAGGTAATTCGGGCGCGAGCAATTTCATCTGGTAGGACATGAATAACTGATGCTTCACCACCACGCACACCAAACAAATTTAGACCATTGATAGCTTCTAAGGCGGATTTCGCCATACCCACGGAACTAGCATTGAGTTCAGCACTACCATGATTAATTTTATTACCTCGTTCCCAAATGCCATAATCTGGTGTCCGGTAAGCGCGTCCAATGTAGTAAACCAGATTTTGGATAAAATTTACTTCATCAATGGTGTAAATAATTTGCAATCCTGAAGCGGTCATTTGTGCCAGCATCAGTAAAAATATAGATGTAGCATCAATTTGTAAATGTCCCCATTCATCATCCCCAACGACAATGTCGGCGGTAGCTGTGTTGTATTTGGCGTGTAAGCCATCCAGGAGTGACTGAGTATGTTTAAATGTCTCTACTTTATGGGATTGACGCAACATCGCAAATAGTAGTCCCCGCATCAATTTGGTGACACTATGCTCTAGTTCATAGGTACGTCCCTTGTCTTCGTCAGTCTTGCGATATGCCAGTGCTAAACCCCAAACTGCTAAAATGCTGTAAACATTATCTCTTACCCAAGCATCTGTATAATCACCGTGGGCGGTGATGGCTGTACTCGCAGGAAGCAACCCGGTAATTGGATTCTGACGCGCGAGGATGATTGTCTTGATTTGCTGGTAGTAATGTTCGAGTCTTGTTTGCAGTTCGGTGACTGTTTGCATAATCTTAATTTTAGGAAATTCAGGCGTAAGAATATGTGGGGTAAATTGTATGGATCACAGGAGAGCAATTAACCACAGATGGGTCTGTCATGATTGACAGATTTTGTATATAAGCCCTCTGGGTTATTGAGGGTATTGGTGAGAAACAAAGGGTACTTTTACTACTTCACCTTCTGCTTGTCCTATCTGGACTTTTAAGCCAATACCACCAGCCTTGCTGCGAATATAACCTAGTCCAAAGTGACCATTCACGGTTGCGGTGTAACTAGTAAGTTTACCGACTTTTTCATCGCCAATGGCGATCGCACTCCCCACTGATGCAGGTGCATTCAGAATTATGCCCCATAGGTGCTGTTTTACACCTTTATATGTATTGAGCCTGGCGATGGTTTCTTGACCGATGTAGCAACCTTTGTTAAAGGAAATTGTTTGCCATAAGCCAACTTCTAGGGGGTTATAATCATCTGTTAGTTCTGCATCGGGGGCTGGTCTTCCTTGTAAAATCCGTAATGTTTCCCAGGCACTATTCCTCAATTCTACCGCCCCTAGTGCTACAATCTGTTGCCATATTTTCTCTTTCTGTGCAGCTGGCATAATAATTGTATATCCCGGTGTCGTCAAGCCACTACCCACGGCAATCATGAGTCCGTTAACTAGTTGATGATTACCATAGGCCTGACCGATAATTGCACCAGCACCCAGCTGTTCTACAATAGTATGACTCTTGGCACCCATGAGGCTCAATGTCGATGTTTCATCTGTGACATCTGTCAATTGCACTTGATCAGCAAAAAAGATATACCGGTCTAACCATTGCATCAGCAACTCCCGACGGCTAGGGGAGGTAAGTAACAGCACTGCATCCTCTAAAATGTATGCAGTTACCAGGTCAATGGTGCGAGCGGTGGATGATACCATCACAGTATCACAGCCCTGGCCTGGCTTGAGGCTGTGAAAATCGTTGGTGCTTTGATTGTGTAAAAACCGGATTCGGTCATCATCAGAAACTCGTATACGCCCCCAGTGGGAGCGATCGCATACAGCAACCCCTTCTGTTGCGGCTTGAATGGCTGCTGTGTGTTGAGCGTCAGTTGCAGATGTTGACATGGTGATGAAGAGTTGCCCTGTTTTACAGTTATTAGGCTTACATTTAATTAGGTTACTACAATTTTTCTCACAAATGCAGCCCTATATACCGATTCACCTTTGTTTTGAGTCGCTATTTCCCTTTCTGTGGGTACTGGTAAAGGGTTTTCTGTTAACCATTCTTCTGTACCAAGTCTCTCAAATGCGGGATTTTCAGCAAACTGGTCGCGCATTTGAGTGGCGACAAACTCAACATCTGACTGCAAAAACACAACCCCCCCAACGGTCAGATAATCAGCTAATTCAGCCACTAGTTCGGGTTGTACTACCCGGCGTTTAGCATGGCGGCTTTTAAACCAAGGGTCTGGAAATTGAATAGTTACACGCTGTAAAGTTCCCGGAGTTAACGAGGATAACAGCGATCGCAATGAGTTATTTACATTGCAAAATAAATAATGGAGATTAGTTAAACCAAACTCACATAGTAACTGGTTCGCCTCCACTACCAAAGGTTCTCGAATTTCCAAACCCAGAAAATTCCAGTTGGTTTCTATCTGCGCCATTTTCAACAAAAATCTGCCCCTAGCGCAGCCAATATCTAGATGTAGTGGTTGGTTTGGCTGTGTATAAACCTTTTCCCATTCTATAGCATTTGCCGGCGTTTGATACTTTCTTGCCAGTGGGTTAACGTGTTGTCGCACTCTGACTACTGCCAAAATTAATACTCCTTTTATTAGTTACCAACTTTATTTTAATCTGACAAATCTTCTAATTCTGCCATTTTATAGCCTGTCATTTTCCCATGAATTTACACTTTCTGGGCTTTACAACTATTAGATAACTCAATAATTATCAGTTGATATTTTAATACTTTGAGCTATTTTAACTGTTTTCACGAATTAGGAAACCGTTACAAATGATCACTTATAACAGGTTTTACCAGCAAGGGTTATACTTTTTATAAAAGAGTTTTTGTATCTAGTTTTTAACATTATCCTCCAAATCAATGGCTTTAAATTTTCGCTTTGCCGTAGTTAGCGACCTACATATTACCCTTCCTCATACTATCTGGGATCATCCTAGCCGATTTCATCTGGTGGAGGTGAGTATCCCTGCTTTTGAAAGCGCCATAGAACACTTAACACAACTTAATATAGATTTCCTCTTGCTTCCCGGAGATTTAACTCAGCACAGTGAACCGGAAAATCATATCTGGTTGCAAGAAAGATTAGGGAAGCTACCTTTTCCCACCTATGTTGTTCCTGGTAATCATGATGTTCCTGTGGTGATGGCCAATGAGCAATCAATTGGGTTTGCTGATTTTCCCCAATATTACCGCAAGTTTGGCTACGAAAATCCTGACCAACTTTACTATACACAGCAACTGTTGCCAGGAGTACGACTAGTTGGACTCAATTCTAACTTTTTTAATGAACAGGGTGAGCAAGTAGGGCGTTTGGATACTCAACAACTGACATGGTTAGAAGAGGTACTCACAGCAGCAGGTAATGAATTGGTGCTGGTAATGGTACATCATAATGTGATTGAGCATCTACCGGAACAATCGCGCCATCCTATAGGTAAGCGCTATATGTTGGAAAATTCTGGGCAATTATTGCAAGTTCTGCGTAATTATGGCGTTAAATTAGTATTTACAGGGCATTTACACATTCAGGATGTTGCTTACTCCCAAGGGGTTTATGATATTACCACTGGTTCCTTAGTGAGTTATCCTCATCCGTACCGGGTTTTCCAGTTTCAAGAGGATAACTACGGTAGAGAGTGGTTACAAATTCAATCACACCGGGTAGAAACAGTACCTGATTTCCCCCATCTGCAAAATTTATCACGTCAGTGGATGGGCGATCGCTCTTTCCCCTTCCTGGTGAAGTTATTAACTCAGCACCCCTTAAACCTCCCATTGACAGTAGCAGAAAAAATAGCTCCTGATCTGCGGGACTTTTGGGCCAATGTTGCCGATGGAGACGCTTTATTAGAGTATCCGCAATTTCCCTTAGAAGTACGTCGCCATCTTCAGACCTATGGTGCGATGACTAGTGGTATTCCTACCCTAATTGATAACCACAGCACTCTCCTGTTAGGGTAGGTTAACTAATCATCGGGCGACAAATTGCAAAAACTGAGGTATAGCCATGTACAAAAGTATTCCCACCAACAGGCCCTATTTCCCCATTACAGAAGAAGCCACCTATAGGTATATGATGAATGTAGCGACTAAATAACTCCGAATCAAAATTGGATTGGCCATAAAGACCTTGACCACGACCCAGACAGGAAAATATGAAAGCCGCCGCCGGTGGTAAATTTTCTTGCTTTTGATACCTTTCTAAGAGTAATTCTAAGTCTTCAGCGGAGGCTTGGGCATCACGCAGTTGGAATTGTAGGCGTTGACCAGGACGGATGACATCGCCAATGGCGATCGCTCCAGCAGACGGATCTACCCCCAAGATGCTACGAATTAAAAAATCTCCCTGTTGTAAAGATAGCTTAAACTGGTCCATCACTAGACCCACAAACAGAGAACGCTGTGCCAATATCCGCTCTTCTTCACTCAGGCTAGCAATCAAATCTCGTAAAACCATCAGCGGCACTTTTTGATCTAGTTCCAGAATGATATTACGTTCAGCCTTTGTGACCTGCATTGGCTGGCCGATGGGTCGGCATCCTTGAGCTACAATGGTTTCTAAAATAATATTGCCACTCAAAACCAAGCCTACCGTCCCCTCACGATACAGGCGTTGATGTATCCCCTGGGCATCATGACTACAAAATAGAGATATTTGACTACTTCCACCCCCAGAGCTAGCCTGTCCCCCGACTATTACCGAGCCAGGGTAGGCAAAATCTAACCCCTGCAATAAATCATTGATTCTTGAAGAAAAGGCACTAGACAGTAAAATAAATTGGGGGGTAGGTGATGGTTGCACACCAATTAAATCTATCCAAGCATCTGGTGAACTATCCATGTCAGGTAATTCTTCTCCGAGCACATGAAAAACTTCCACATTCACACCTGGTAGATATCCCAAGGTAAGACTAATAGCAGGTTCTCCCTCTAATTCTTGAGGTTCGCCTGTAGCTGTAGTCCCAATTACCCCCAGACCACTACACCCAATGATTACAGGTACGGAAAGTTTTTCAGCCAACAGGGGTAAAACTCGGGAATACTCACTCGCAAAAGCAGACGAAATGAAGATCACCCCCAAATCCGCAGGTACTGTTAATGACGACATAGCCTGTTCTACTACATCTGTAATAGCTGCTTCTAAAGAAGGACGGGTTGATAGGGCATTTGCCCACTGCATTTGCTCTGCCATGAATTTTAGGCTGTTTTTTTGTTACTATAGTTAGTAGTATTAGTAGTATGTGATTTTTCCCCTACTACATATATTGAAGTACCATACATTGACACCAGATGATCTGATATTGGTACTTAGGAAACTTATTATACAATATAACAGCGCGATTAATTCTACTCTTGGCTGATATTTACCCCCTGCCATCAGGACTCTTAAAAATGCCTGTCTTTAGTTTACCTTGTTGTTGTTCCTTTAATTTTGTATTGATCATGGATGATTAAGCTAAAATACTTAACGTAACAGGTTAAGTAGTTAGAATGGTGGACGAGCCGACAACAAGACTCCATTCTGAAAGTTTTTATATACTAGGACGCAAAGCACACAAAGAGACTAAACTATGAGCGACACCCAAGAAAAAATCCAAGATAAAATCCAAGGCGAAATAGAACAAGCTCGTGCTGTCTGTGATATTTCCGGTAGTAACTCTGCTGAGTGTGCCGCTGCTTGGGATGCAGTCGAAGAACTGCAAGCTGAAGCCTCGCACCAGCGTAACAAGAAGCCAAAAAATTCACTAGAACAGTACTGTGATGATAACCCAGACGCTCTTGAGTGCAGGGTTTACGACGACTAAAAAGTAAAGTTTTATCAGAATAAGCAAGCAACTATATCTACTTACTGTTATCTTGCTCCTTGAAGCTAACCCTAGATTAAATCGAAATCCATCTCTTTTAATCATCTGAGGTTTGGGTCAGTATATTATTTATACTAGATTCATATGATACCAGAGGTTAAGGTTGGGCTTCCCTGGGGTTGCTAGTTCATAAATTCGGCGCAAGTTCCTTAACTGTGCCGATGATGCTTTGGGCTGATGCAAGATATTAAACTTTAACTTCTCCCAGTTGCTTGTTTTTTTTTAACTAGAAATTAAACCCATCCGGTGAATAATTGATTGAAATTTATTATTGCTAACCTCAGAAAAAATTATGAATGAAGTTTGGTTTCGCCAGTATGTCTGGGTTGACTATCGACTGGCATTATTATTTTTAGTATTTATTCCTGTAATTCTACTAATTTGGGCATTTGTACAAAAAGCCGAAGCAATACAGCACCTGTTGACCATTTACTGGCGGGTATCCAGTCTATTAGCCATCACCGTCTATTTAATGATTGGTCAGTACCCAATCAGCTTTATATCTGGGTTCATCGGGCGGATTCTCATTCCTATTTCCCTCTGGTTTTGGCTAGACCTCAATGATGAAATTGATTACCAGCAAAGTAGCCCTTTAAAACTGATTTTTACCTCTTGGCGCTGGGGTGTGACTATTTATTCTATTTTGGGTGCAATTGCTCTTGTGCCTTTTTTAGGGTGTGCTGTCTCGGAAAGTGCTATCAAAACTCCCTATTGTCAAGTTTGGTTGGAAGCGCCCTTACTGTTTAAACAATATTTCCATGAGAATAGCACACCTGTGTTTCTCGGTTTTTTGGCTATACTGAGTTTATTAATCTATGTAGTGTACTTAACCTACTTTGTACTTGTGAAGCTAGGAAAACAAGGACGTTCAGCAGTACAACACTAGTTGAGATGAATAATTGCATTGGTAAACGCTTGGAACAATACACCACCAAACGCCCCCAAGAAGTTCTGCTGGTAACATTGGAAATCGCCAATTATCAAGATAAAGTTGCTATTTTTAAAGGTTTCTCTAGTTCCTTGATGCGCCCAACTGCATTTGACCCGGATGTACAAGTTATCCCGGACGAGGCGGTAATTTTGAATATTGACCGCATCCAAAGCCCTTACAATCCTGAAGCTCCCAATTATATCCAAAAAGGACTTTCTGGGGAAGCTATGGAAGATCTACTGTCAGCAGTTGGTGTGTAATAATCATTTAATTATCATGTCTGTTTCTGGATACACTCTCCCGGTTTTTGCCTGTGCTTCTGCTATGGCGGCGTTACACTGGTTACGCCATGACCAAGCTCTAACATCTGTGTCGGTGGACTTGATTTCACCCGCAGAAATGGCAGAAATACCCATTGAACAGGTAGCAGGTCTATCTGATCATATGGCTTTGGCAATTACCCGCAGCGAACCAGGTGATAATCTGGATTTAACCAGAAATACACCAATTTGGGCCCTGGTGCAATGGCGTGTGGGCGATGGGGAGCCTGTAATTATTCAAGGTGGGGAAGGAATTGGTAAACAGCTAAATGCGGACTATCAGCCGGCGATTTATGCTTATGCTCACAGGTTGCTACAAGAAAATCTACGGCGGATGCTAGCAGCTGATGAGAAAATCACTGTCAATATTATTCTACCATTCGGGCGATCGCTGGCTGTGCGCACTTCTAATCCTGCTTTTGGTGTGGTGGAAGGTCTTTCGCTGTTGGGGACAACTGGTATTTCTCAACCTTTAAGCACACCAGAGCAATTAACAGCTTTCCGCACTGAGTTAGAACATAAAGCCAGTCGGTTTGAAAATTTGGTATTTTGCATCGGCGAAAATGGTCTAGATTTGGCGCGTCAACTGGGAATCAATCCTGAACAAATGGTAAAAACTGCTAACTGGTTGGGGCCAATGTTAGTAGCAGCAGATGTGTTGGGTGTGAAGGAAATCTTGTTATTTGGTTATCACGGAAAACTGATGAAATTGGCTGGGGGGATTTTTCATACTCATCACCAGTTGGCTGATGGCCGTCGGGAAATTTTAGCCGCCCATTGTGCCTTCGTGGGTTTAAATTCCCACGATATACAGTCTGTTTTTGAAAGTCCTACGGCTGAGGCTGCATTAAAATACTTAAGAACCTTGGATACTGTGACGGGTAGTGATTGGGTTAATCAAGTTTATACTGCGATCGCTCAGGCTATTGATACTCGTTCCCAAGCATACATTCAAAGTCATAGTACCAGAGGCGCAGCAGCAACACTGTGCGGCTCGGTTCTGTTTGATCGCGATCGGCAAATTCTCATCAAGAGCAAAATCGGTTGCATGTTAATGGAAAAATTGTGTTAGTTTAATATGAATAATCATAAATAATCCCCATAAATATTTTTTTCAGTATCCATCCTTGGATCAGTTATTCTTTTAAAACTATGCCATCAACATTGTCTAGCAAGCGCATTTAACCTTGCGTTTGTTGGGGATCAACTCAGCCATTTACCAGCATCAGCAGGGAATGAATGGTTTTCACTTAGGCTATAGAGCGACTGTTTACCTTACATTTACAACTCCCCATGAATACATCGGTGACTCTACCAACCGAACAAGCACCTCAAATAGACAATTTGGGGGGGCTAGATCGTCAAATGATTGTAATTCTCGACTTCGGCTCCCAATATTCTGAACTGATTGCGCGCAGAATCCGCGAGACTCAAGTATACTCAGAAGTGCTATCTTATCGCACAACATCCGAACAATTACGCAAATTAAATCCCAAGGGGATCATTCTCTCTGGTGGACCGGGATCAGTTTATGTGGAACACGCCCCCCATTGCGACCAAGAAATCTGGAATTTAGGTATTCCTGTCCTGGGTGTCTGCTATGGTATGCAGTTGATGGTTAACCAACTCCATGGGGAAGTGGCTAAAGCAGAGCGAGGAGAGTATGGTAAAGCATCACTATATATAGATGACCCCACAGACTTACTGACTAATGTGGAAGATGGTACTACCATGTGGATGAGTCACGGAGATTCAGTGACCAAAATGCCACCAGGGTTTGAAGTGTTGGCACACACAGATAATACACCCTGTGCCGCCATTGCTGACCACAAAAGAAAACTTTATGGTGTCCAGTTCCATCCTGAAGTAGTACATTCTCTGGGGGGACTGGCCTTAATTCGTAACTTTGTCTATCATATCTGCGATTGCGAACCCACATGGACTACAGAGGCTTTTGTAGAAGAAGCAATTCGGGAAATTCGCGCCAGAGTAGGTGATAAGCGGGTACTTTTAGCTTTGTCTGGGGGTGTGGATTCTTCTACCCTGGCCTTTTTGTTGTATAAAGCTATTGGGGAACAATTGACCTGTGTGTTTATTGACCAAGGCTTTATGCGTAAGTTGGAGCCGGAACGGTTACTGAAACTATTTAAAGAACAGTTTCATATTCCTGTAGAATATGTTAGTGCTCGCGATCGCTTTTTGTCGATGATTGCTGGGGTAACAGACCCAGAAGAAAAGCGCCGGCGTATTGGACATGAGTTTATCCAGGTATTTGAAGAAACATCTAAACGCCTGGGACATTTTGACTATTTAGCCCAGGGTACTCTGTATCCAGATGTGATCGAGTCCGCTGATACTAACGTAGACCCGCAAACAGGGGAACGAGTAGCAGTAAAAATTAAGAGTCATCACAACGTTGGAGGTTTACCCAAAGACCTGCGGTTTAAACTGGTGGAACCATTGCGGAAACTGTTTAAAGATGAAGTCCGTAAAGTTGGGCGTTCCATTGGCTTACCAGAAGAAATTGTACAACGCCAACCTTTCCCCGGTCCTGGTTTAGCAATTCGCATTTTAGGGGAAGTCACCCCCGAACGGTTGAATATTCTCCGTGATGCTGATTTGGTTGTGCGTCAAGAAATTAACAAGCGTGGTTTATACCATGATGTTTGGCAAGCATTTGCTGTGTTACTACCAATTCGCAGTGTAGGCGTAATGGGGGATAAACGCACTTATGCTTATCCTATCGTTCTGCGTATTGTCACGAGTGAAGATGGTATGACGGCTGACTGGGCGCGGATACCTTACGATATCTTGGAAGAAATTTCTAATCGCATTGTTAATGAGGTGAAGGGGGTTAACCGTGTGGTTTATGATATTACTTCTAAGCCCCCTGGAACTATAGAGTGGGAATGATGTCGGGTTAATTTCAACCACAGATGGACACAGATCAACACACATAGGTCTGTGTCCTCATCTTGTTTTCAATTTCCTGTAGCATCAGCCACCATGCTCCACGGTGTCTATAGTCATAACATCCTGGTCGCAATTCCGTGAACCATAAGCCAATTGACTAAGATTGAAATTTAGCGTGTTTAATTGTGCATTTAAAAAAGTCAAAGTAACGTTCTGTACCAAACCACCAACCAACATTGACCTGAGAAGGAATGGTAAAACCACCAAAAGTTTGATCTGCGTGACATTTACCGCCAAAGGGAATATAGCGCCATTTGCGATTGTTTGTATGATTTCCCCAACGGGGTGAAGAAATTTCTAAAACTTTGCCATCAGTATCAACGACTAGGGTGAGGGTAACGGGTTCATCATTTATCTTCAGTCTGGCTTCAATGGTGTCATCAGAAATTTCTCGCCACTCTACGCCCTGCTGGGGTAACAAGGCGGATGGTAACCAGACAAATTCCTGTACTAAGCGCCCAATGCTAGAACGAAGAGTATTCCGATCATGTACGTTGATAATCGGGATTAATCCCCAGAGTCCAAATTGCACTCGCCCTAAACCATTAATCATGTAATAATCAGCACCATTAAGCTGTAATAATTTACCACCGATGATGGCTTTCCACACAAATCCTTGTGAGGTGATGAGTTCTTGACAACGCATGGAAAGCCAAGATTTATCCGCTCCCAATCTCAAGCGCCCCTGCATCTTTAATTGATTAGCATGAGCTAAGGGTGTCCCTGGAGCAATAGCGTGTAGAAAGTAACGCTGTACAGTGGGTGGTAATCCGGTAATCATGTCTTCACTGAAGTATTCCTGTGTCGGGGAGGCTTGTGAAGAACACAGGGAACACAATCGCCACATTTGATTGACCTGGCGATTAGTTCTGATTTTGAGGATGATCAGACTCAAAAATGCGATCGCCAACAGTATAAAAATGCCAATGAGGATGTTGATAGACATAAAAACACACCTGATAAATATAAATTAAATAACATATAAATGTGTGTTTTGACACCACTCACCTTTAAAATTTACCAAAAACCTCCCCTTTGGTTAGTAAAATGTGACGTTATTTTAGGCACCCATACCAGAATAACGTTTTAGTCCCCCACGCCACAGCAGGCGGTTTACCGCGAAAAATATGAATATCCAGGCTAAAATGGCTAAAAATCCCCCCGCAACATCAACAGGTAACCCCACCAAAAGACTAACTGGGAAATGAATCAAATAAGGGAAAGGCGTAAACATAACTACTGTGCGCACAGTTTCGGGAAAAACATCCAAAGGTGCAATTAAGCCCGACAAAAATAAATAAAATAGAAACCAGAAGTTTTCCAAAGCACTAGCGCGTTCTGTCCAAAAGGCGAACATAGCAAAAGTATACTGAATCACAAACCGTAAAATAAAACTGAGTATACATGCAATAGAAAATAGTAATAATTGCCACCAACTAGGTAACCAAACAGCTTGAGGATAGAGGGTAAAAAACAAAAAAACTAGTAGTAGTGCAAAAGGTAGACGAGCCACCCTTTCGGAGAGATGAGCAGCGACATGGTGCCAGACTGGATCTAGGGGTTGCAATAAGCGGGATGATAGCTTACCCTGCACTATCTCCTTTTCAAACTCCCAAATTACCCAAACAACAGTAACTTGTCGCACAAAGAAAACCGTGATAAAGTAGCGGGCAAAATCTGCAGGTGTCAGAGCAAACTCGCCACCCTGGGCCGCCTGTATCCACACACCCATCAAGATAATAGGTAAAGCGCCAGCCAAAACCCATAAAATCAATTCCGCCCGATACTCCACCATATAGGCGTAGTAAACAGACAGCAAAGTCAAGATTTTCCTAAGAATTTTTTTCACTGAAATTACACCACTCCCGCCTGAAAAACTCTACCAATCACCTCTTCTATTGGTGGCTCAGTCACTGTTAAATCGATGACTTCTAAATCTGCCAGAATTTGAGATACTGTACTGGTCAGGGTTTCTCGTGGTACGATAAAGCTCACTGCACGCCCCTTTAGGGACTGGACATCACCGTATAACATGAGTTTTTCTCTAGGTAGCGGCTCGGTTAACTCAATATGGATTTCGCGGTAAGGTGCGAAATTTGCCACCAATCCATCTAAACTACCGTCATACATCAGCTTTCCTTGGTGAATCAATAGTACCCGCTGACATAAAGCAGTAATATCAGCCATGTAATGACTAGTTAATAACACAGTAGCTTGATAACGGCGATTATACTCCCGTAAAAAATCCCGTACCGCCACCTGAGCATTTACATCTAGTCCCAGTGTCGGTTCATCGAGAAACAATACATGAGGATGATGCAACAGTGCTGCTAACAGTTCGGCTTTCATCCGTTCACCTAAAGATAATTTCCGCACTGGTTGGGTCAGCTTTCCTTCTAGATTCAACATCTGTGTAAATTCCCCAACCCTTCTGTGAAATTCTTGATTTGAGATGTTGTAAACAGCAGCGTTGATTTTCAAAGAATCTAGGGCTGGTAAGTCCCAGAGTAACTGCTGTTTTTGACCCATGACCAAGGTAATTTTTTGCAGAAATCTTTCTTGGCGCAGAAATGGCACGTATCCGGCCACTCTAACTGTACCGCCAGAAGGATGAATCAGCCCTGTGAGCATTTTCAGGGTCGTAGTTTTACCAGCACCATTGGGTCCCAAAAAACCCACCACCTCACCGGGGGAAATTTCAAAGGAAACATCCTCTACTGCTTTAATAGAGCGGTAAGTGCGCCGGAAAAAGTGGGTGAGCGTGCCTTTTATCCCCGGATCCTTAACCGCCACTGGGTAAAATTTACACAGATTTTCAACAGTAATAATTGACATATAGCATTTTCCTGTAGCGGTGAGATCCAAAATTATCCCACCCTAACCCTCCCCTTGTAAGGGGAGGGGACTGGATTTTATTGTTTTTTGTGCGGTCGGTGAGCGAAGTCGAACCGTGTTCCCCATTCCCTAAGATAAAAATTACCTGTTGAAAACTTATCAAACATCCTCTTATAAATACAAGAAATATGACCCATTTTGACATCAGTAGATTTTAGGAGGTTTTTTTCAACAGTTACTTTAAACGCCCAGAGCGTAAAATACTAATAACTAGCCACAAACCTAATAAACTAGCAGCAGCAAACAGAACACTACTTAAAAATGACAGTTGAGTAGTTTGGGCTTTGGTGGAAATAATAGCGGCTCCCATAATCAGAGAACCTACTAAAATACTAAAAGATAATCTGTTAGCTGCGTCATCCAGAGTGCGCCGCATACCATCTAAACCACGCAGTGAGAGATTCCACTGTAAGGTTTCCGAAGTAACTCGCTCTAATAATAGTTCAATTTGCCGGGGAGATTGTAATGATAGACTCTTAATATCTAGGGCAGTTCTTAAGAGTGATGGTAGTGGATTACTCCCTAGTAGTTGTCGTCGAAACAAGTCTGTAATTAATGGCTGGATTTCGTCAAATAAATTCACCTGTGGGTTGAATACACGAGCTACCCCTTCTAAGTTAGCCAGGGTTTTGGCATATAAGCCCATATTGCTGGGTAAGCGAATTTTATTTTGACGGGACAGTTGGAGAATTTCATAAATTATGTGACTGAAATTCATATCACTCAAGCTGACATGATGATACTTCCTCAACATGCGATCATAATCATTTTCTAACTGGGACAAAATCACCAGACCAGAAGAATCTGCTAACTGTAAAGTTAGTTGAGCGCATCGACCCGCATCTAAATCAATGATGGCTAAAAGCATTTCTGTGAGGATCTGCTGGGTGCGGGGATCAAGTCTGCCCACCATTCCACAGTCTAAAAGCGCAATGCGACCATCTGCGAGATAAAATAAGTTTCCAGGATGGGGGTCAGCATGGAAGAAGCCATCAATATATATTTGCTGGAAAAAAGCCCGAAATAGCAAAGTAGTGATTTCCCGGCGTTGGGTGTGAGCATCGTTACCTTTTTGCTTGGGGATTAAGTTCGCGTCCAGTAAAGGTACTCCATCTAGCCATTCCATGACTAATAATTTCTGGGTGGTCAATTCCCAGAAGATTTGTGCAACAACCAGTTGGGTGGGGTCAAACCAGCGACTACGGGATAAATTACCTCGCAGCTGGTCTGTAAAACCTGCTTCCAGTGTAAAATCTAACTCGTCTTCTAAAGCTTTGG
Source organism: Anabaena sp. CS-542/02 (assembly GCF_028331085.1). Lineage (NCBI taxonomy): Bacteria > Bacillati > Cyanobacteriota > Cyanophyceae > Nostocales > Nostocaceae > Anabaena > Anabaena sp. CS-542/02. Next base: position 9,013 of record NZ_JAQMTM010000021.1, on the reverse strand, counting down.
TAAATTCAGCGGCGATCGCTTTGATTTCGTAAGTTTGCCCAAACTCTGTGCGCGCTACTAAATCAGCAATACCTTGAATTAAAACGATATCTTGAGTAACGGTGAGATCAATTCCCGGACGTTGTACCTTGAGAGCAACTTCTCGACCATCTACTAATGTAGCTCGATGAGTCTGAGCGATTGATCCGGCCGCTACAGGGACATGATTAACTGTGCTGAATGTTTCTTCGAGTGAGTCTTTTAGCTGCTGACGAATTAATACTTCTATTTCTGACCAGGGAACTGGGGGTACTTCGTCCTGGAGACTGGATAACTCCTCAATGTAGGCGGCGCTGAGTAGGTCTGGCCGGGTGGAAAGTAGTTGACCGAGTTTGACATAAACTGGGCCCAAATCCACCAGGATATTCTTTAAAACCGCAGGTGTGGGTAGTTGAGGTTCATCAGCTTGACCACCGGTGAGTAGTCTGCGCATATAGTCCCAGCCATTGCGGAGGACTACTTCGATAATTTCTCTTTGACGGGGAACAGTTTGGGTAAGGAACATTCTGGGGAAATAGGGGGAGAGGGGGAAGAGGGGAAGTAGGGAATCGAGATAGTACAGCACGGGTCTAAAATCAAAGTCTCATGACCGGGGCGCTACTATTCCCTGCTCCCTAAGTCTTGCCAACACACATATCAGTTATAATGAATGCAACCAATCCTTAGCCTCTGCTTGGGGTTTTAACTCTCAGAGCCTAGGATTTATAGCAGTTCAGTAAATCGGGGATCATCTGCAAGGGTTTTGAGAATCTGTTTAATTTCTTGAGTGCGGTCTTTCTTGACTACAAGAGTTACATTGCGATCGCGCACAATCACAACATCCTCTAAACCAATAGTAACAATTACATCCTCTGAATTGGTAGCATAAACAATAGCACCATGGGTATCCAATGCCACATGGGTAGCTAGTTCTACATTCGGATTCTCAGGTTTTTTCAGTAAGCGCTCCAGTGCATTCCAATCTCCCAAGTCATCCCAACCAAATTCAACTGGTAAGACATATGCTAAATTTGTTTTTTCCATGAGAGCATAGTCTATACTCTGTTTAAGCAACTGAGGATATACATCAGGGCCTCGTTGTTCTAATGGTTCAATAATTTCTGGCGCATGGGTATAGAGTTCCTTGAGAACCACCCCGGCTCGAAATACGAACATTCCGCTATTCCAGCTAAAACGCCCCGTAGATAGAAAAGTTTCTGCTGTTTCACGGTTAGGCTTTTCAGTAAAGCGGCTGACGTGATAGGCTGGCAAATCATTAAATCTACCAATATTTTCGCCTTGTTCAATATAGCCGTAACCAGTTGATGGGAAAGTAGGCTTGATCCCCAGAGTGACAATGGCCTCTGTGCTGGCCGCTAGCTCGGTAGCAGCCCTTAAGGTATGTACAAATGCTTCTTGGTCAGCTATCCAGTGGTCAGAGGGAAAAAAGCCGATGATAGCATCTTCTCCGTAACGCCGCTTAATTTCTAAACTTGCCCAGGCAACAGCAGCGGCTGTATCTCGTCTCTGGGACTCAATGAGTAAATTTTGAGATGGCAGTTGGGGTAGTTGTTGTCTGACACCTCCGGCTATCTGACTAGAAGTAATGACCCAGAGGTCATTCCAGCCAGTGGTAACCGCTAATAACCTATCGGCGGTTGCTTGTAAGAGACTTCTAGAGCTACCATCAAGGCTTAAAAATTGCTTAGGTCGGTTTTGGCGACTGAGGGGCCAAAAACGCTCACCTTTGCCACCCGCGAGAATTACAGGGAAGAGTGAATTACTCATGTTATCTACACACTTAGGTCAGATCATTATCAGTGTACAGTGAGCTTTTGGACTGGCAGGATTTGTGGATGCGATTAACAGACCTTAAGGTAGTGGTTGATTGGGGAGATAATTTGTGATTAAACAATTTCAATGGTTAGAAAATCAGGTGACCTTTCAAGAATTACCAGAGTTTGAAGTACAGGAAAGAACTCAACAGGTATCATGGGGAGAAAATGATCTGGGGATTCAACAGCCATCACCATCCGAACTGGAGATAGTATCCCACGAACCAGAAACTATTTCCCCGAGTGTTGTTGAGTCTGTGGGTGTAATTCCCCGGGATATTTACCAAAGGTTAGGCTTGAGTGTACCTCGATGGCTACTGTGGACATTGACGACCGTGGTGGGGATCGTTTTTTCAGGTCTGTTAGTATCGAGTTTGGCGCTGTGGACTCCACTATGGAGTAATCTTGACCGAACAGATGAAGAATTGGGATTTTCTGGTGGAGATGATCAGAAAACACCCTTACCTGGGGAATTATGGGGCAAAATTTCCCAGTATAAGCTGTCACGACCGATGAATATTTTGATTATGGGAGTTGATCCGGTGCCAGGTAGTATTGATGGCTCTCCGGAAAGTTTTACAGGAACCAGTGATACCATGTTGCTGGTCAGACTCAACCCTAGTAATAAAACTATGCGGGTCTTGTCAATTCCCAGGGATACCATGATTGGTATCCCAGAAAGAGGTTTAACTAAGGTGTCTGAAGCCAATGCTCAAGGGGGGCCTGTTTTAGCAGCACGGGTAGTTAGCCGGACTTTAAATAATGCTCCTATAGATAGATATCTACGTATTTCCACTAGTGGGTTAAGGCAGTTAGTTGATCAATTGGGTGGGGTTGATGTTTTTGTACCTCAAGGTATGCAATATCAAGATTATAGCCATCAATCCATTAATTTGCCCAGTGGTTGGCAAACCCTCAACGGTGAACAAGCAGAAAAATTTGCTCGATACCGCGAACCAGGATTAGGGGACTTACCAAGAGTACAACGACAGCAAGTGCTAATTAAAGCCTTAATGCAACAGGTCAATAGTCCCACTGTCTTACCGAGATTACCTCATTTAACCCGTCTGATGCGGAAATATTTTGATACCAATCTCAAAATAGAAGAAATGATGGCCTTGGTAAATTATTCGGTGAACCTGGAAGATGATAATTTGCAAATGACCATTCTACCTGGTAATTTCAGCCGCTTTAGTCAAGATCCCAATAGTTATTGGCTGAATCTGAATAAACAGCAGACTCTATTGAATAATTATGTGGGGATAGATGTACCTGATGTTGACGCTGATGTACGTCCAGTCCAAAACCTGAGAATTGCCATTCAAAATGCTTCCAATCAACCTCAGATGACTGAAAAGGTTATTTACTATCTCAAACAAAAAGGTTTTACAAATGTTCATGCTGTGTCGGATTGGACTGACCCCCACAGACAGACTCAGATTATTGTTCACAGAGGAAACCGACGCACGGGAGTTGAACTTTATGACATTATTGGCTTGGGTAAAATTAATGTTTCGGCAATTGGCGATTTAGAATCGGATATCACCATTCGTATTGGTCAAGATTGGAAATAGTCATTGGTCATTAGTCATTAGTCATGATTTGACTTTGCTTTCCCTCTAGGGATCATAGTCTACTAAACTATTGGCTAATGATCATCAACAAAGTTTTTAGAGTTATGCAAAAGTTTTTACTTAAATTATTCAGTTGGCTGGTAATTGTGGTTTTGACTTGGTTATGGGTGCTAATTAATCCTCAACCAGTTTTGGCTCAAATTAGCACAATCAACTATAGTAATGCTAGTCTCCAAGATCGTGATTTTTCCAACATTGATTTATCTGGGGTAACTTTTGTGGCGGCGGAAATGCGGGGAGCAAATTTCCAAGGCGCAAATTTAAGCAATGCGATTCTGACTAAGGGGGTGTTATTAAATGCTAATTTGGAAGGTGCAAATCTCACAGGGGCTTTAGTTGACCGGGTGACTATGGATGGGGCAAATTTAAAGAATGCTATTTTTACAGAAGCAACTATGACCCGGAGTCGGTTTTTTGATGCGGACATCACTGGTGCTGATTTTACGGATGCTTTGATAGACCGCTATCAAGTTTCTTTAATGTGCGATCGCGCTGAGGGGATTAATCCGGTTACAGGGGTGGCGACACGGGATAGTTTAGGATGTCGGTAATAGTTGTCAGGTATAGTAAGTGACTCAAGAAGACCAGAAACCCCCTCGTTCCTTGGCGGGAATTGCGGGGATAGTAGCGGCGGCTACATTAATTAGTAAAGTCTTTGGTTTAGTGCGACAGCAGGCGATCGCCGCGGCTTTTGGTGTTGGGGCTGCGGCTACTGCTTATAGTTACGCTTATATTATTCCGGGTTTTCTCTTAATCTTACTGGGTGGGGTCAATGGACCATTACACAGTGCGGTTGTCAGTGTTCTAGCCAAGCGCTCACGCTCAGAAAGCGCCCCCCTGGTAGAAACGGTAACAACTCTGGTAGGTGGATTACTCCTACTGGTGACCTTGGCTCAAATTTTCTTTGCTGATACCATCATTGATATTGTTGGTTATGGGTTAGAATCCACTACCAGGGCGATCGCCATTCAACAGATCCGCATTATGGCACCTATGGCTTTATTTGCGGGTTTAATAGGTATTGGTTTTGGTACCCTCAACGCCGCCAATCAATATTGGTTACTTTCCATCAGTCCCCTATTATCCAGTGTAACTGTGATTGCCGGCATTGCCATCTTAACCTGGCAACTAGGTGAAGATATTATTAAACCAGAATACGCCTTCATTGGTGGTATGGTCTTAGCTTGGGGAACCCTAGGGGGCGCAATTCTCCAATGGTTAGCCCAGTTAATTGTTCAGTGGCGCTTAGGACTAGGTACATTGCGCCTGCGGTTTGATTTTAAATCCCCTGGAGTGCAAGAGATGATCAAAATTATGACACCAGCTACTATTTCCTCCGGGATGATGCCGATTAATGTCGTCACAGACCTTTACTTTGCTAGTCCTATACCCGGTGCGGCCGCTGGGTTTAACTATGCCAATCTCCTAGTGCAAACTCCCCTGGGTATTATCTCTAATATTATTTTGTTACCTTTATTACCAATGTTTGCTAAGTTAGCGGCTCCCGAACATTGGCCAGACCTAAAGTTACGCATTCGCCAAGGAATTTTACTCACCGCCGTCACCATGTTACCATTAGGAGCGTTAATGGTGGTGTTATCTGTCCCCATCGTAGAGATAATTTATCAACGGGGTGCTTTCCAACAACAAGCCACACAGCTGGTTTCATCCCTGCTGATTGCCTATGGTGTGGGGATGTTTGTATATTTAGGGCGGGATGTGTTGGTACGGGTATTTTATGCTCTAGGAGATGGACAAACACCTTTTAGGATTAGTACTTTTAACATTTTCCTTAACGCTGTACTTGATGCAATTTTGGTTAAACCTTTTGGGGCGACTGGGATTGTTTTAGCAACCGTAGGTGTAAACTTTAGTTCTGTAGTCATGCTATTATGGTTACTTGACCGTAAACTCAATGGTTTACCTTGGCGTGAGTGGAGTATACCAATTTTGGGTTTAACCGCGGGTAGTGTTGCGGCTGGTTTTGCTAGTTTTGGTACTTTAGTTAGTTTACAGCAGTTGTTGGGTACACAGGGGTTAATTATTCAACTGTTACAGTTATGTGTATCGGGTTTAGTGGCTATCTTGGTTTTTGCTATCATGGCCTCATGCTTGAAAATACCAGAGGTGAATAGTTTTGCAGTGGGGATGCGTCAAAGATTGCTGAAGAGATAGTAATAATTAAAGCTTATGTTCTCAGTAAAAAAGTTGATAAACAAATGCTGAGACTAGTCCGTTTATTTCCTTCCAGAAGCAGTAAACTTAGTTTTTCCGTGTCTTCCGCTAATTGGGTGACTTGATAATCATCTAAGCGGGCTTTACTACCCTCTGTATAATTTATCAGCAGTTTTTGTACATTCTGGAAGGGAGAGGGAAATAAACACCCCACCCCCTGACCCCCTCCCCTCTGGAAGGGAGGGGTTGTAGTCCCGGTTGAGGTTTAAACTAAAACTGGTTCAGATTTTACCGCGTTGACAGTATTTGTATCTGACTGTGTGCAGTAGATTTCACAAGAGTTATTGGGACTTTCGGTTAGTTTGATTTTGTGCAGTCGAGCACCTAGTTCTTCAACGGGCGATCGCAGTAAGTTACTGATATATAGGGCGATATTTTCAGCGGTGGGGACAACTTCGGCAAAGAACGGGATATCTTTGTTTAAGAAGGTATGGTCAAATGGTTCTACTACATGGTCTTCAATAGCCTGATTCAGCGCCCCTAAATCGACAATCATCCCGGTGCGTGGGTCAATTTCCCCTTTAACGGTAACTTCTAGATGGTAGTTATGTCCGTGACCATGGGGACGGGCGCACTTTCCGTAAATTTGCGAGTTTTCTTCGTTACTCAGTTGAGGATGAGCTAGCCGATGGGCGGCGCTAAAGTGGGTACTGATGCTGAGGTAAGCTTCCATTCCGTCTCCTGTATAATCTGCCCAAAGTTGAGGATGTTCAAATAACTGCACACGGACTAAGGGTAAATGCGGTGCTAGACGCTGCCAGATCACCCGTGCAATATTTTCTGTAGTGGGGAGATTTTCTTGAAATTCTGCCCATACATCATTAAGGTAAGAGAAGTCTAGTTGGCTGGTAACTTCGCGTTTAATTACGTGTTTGACATCAGACAAGTTAAGTACCATACCATATTTATCCAGTTCTCCAGCCATGGAGATAAATAAAACATAGTTGTGTCCATGTCCGGGAAATCTAGAGCAAGCACCAAATTTCTCAATATTCTCGGCTTCGCTCAGTTCCGGTAACCAATACCGATGACTAGCCGAAAACTGAGCGCGACGATTAACAATACATTGCATGAGTATTCTGTAAACCTAGCTCAACATTTCTTAAAGTTTCACTATTTACAGCATAAACTAATTGGGTTCCTGGATCACTGTGTGACTGAGAATATATTCACTAGCTGTGCGATCTGCTTACAGCAGCGCTGCGCTATCAAAACATAGTGGGAGCGTGATAACCCCTACGCTTGAGCGAGGGGATGAAACACGACTCAAGGGGATTGATCCTGTCGTATCCTTAACAAAAAAGGTTTTGGCTGGTATTTACAAAGCATTTTTGCTCAGTTTATGTATTTGTGATCATTAGTTAGCAAAAAAGTATCGGAAGTCAACATCTACAAATCAGCACCTGACTTGAGCTATAATTGTACGGTGACGCGGGGTGTTGCTGGTGATAGTGGGAACATGGAAACCAGCATCAACTAAGGCTTGCTCAATATCCAAAGCAAAATATTGATCTAAATAAGGTTCAGTACTTTTGAGCAGGGTCAAAATGTAGGGGGGCATTTTCTTGTATATTTCTGATTGGGGATTCATATCCATAATCCCTAAATGACCACCGGGACGCAGCACCCGGCGCATTTCTGCGAAAATATTTCGGGTTGCTGACTGGGGCAATTCGTGGCACATTAGGAAAATAGAAACTAAGTCAAAAGATGCATCTGGTAACCCAGTAGATTCTGCGGGAGCATGGAGCCAATTGATGTGAGCTTGAGATTGTTGGGCGTGGTAGTCAGCAACGGCTAAAAAGTAAGGCGATAGGTCTAAACCTGTAATCTGAGACTGGGGATAAACTGCTTGTAGAGCCAAGGTACTTAGTCCTACACTACATCCCACATCTAGAATATCTTGAGGAGGATGGGGAAGGGAAGCTGTGAGAATATCGTGGTAACTCTGACGTAGTTTAGCATCACCTTGGGTATCTGCATCCTGCCAGATTTTAGCATGAACAGCATGGGCTGCGGGTTTTACTTCAAAAGCAGCTTGCCAACTGAGATTACCACTGTCGTAAGCATGAAATGAGGTGAGATAGTAGTCTGGGTAAGCAACCTGGGGATTGTGAACTTTTGTGAGTTCTGGTGTCCAATCACGGGACTGTAAGCTTTTGACTTCTTGTGTCCAGGGAACGCCAATTTTTTCAGCGCGTTTAATCATCATTTGTCTAGCTTGATGCTTGGCTACACTGGCTAAAGGTTTGATAGCCAGGATACCATTTACCAAACGGGAGGCTAAACCAATAGAAGTTGTTGTCGCAGCAGTCATATTGTTTTGGGTTTGGTTTGGGTTTAACAGCCTTGTTTACCTATGATACAATTGTGTAGGTTTACTCTAGTAATACATTCCATTGTAGCTAACCTAAATGTAGTAACTGAGTGTGTGTTAGTCTCACAGATGGTCGAGACGCTTAATAAGGGATGACGTCAGTTGCAGCCAGTCTAGTTTTGATCCTAAAAATTGAGGTTTTTATATTATGTCTAATGGCCCCTTGAGTGAAGCACCTCGTAACCAACGAGCTACCGTAATTCGTACTAGTAATGAGTTTGTTTTACTAGAATGGTTGAAGTCAAATGGTCGCCTTATAGAGCGTGAACCTCAAGAATATCGGGGACTGAATTCAGTAGAAGAAATTTCTGACATGATTGAGCTTGATGATATTCACTATGATCATGATGAAGATGATGTCAGCATGGACTTAGAAGATTAGCAGATTTTTCACGGAACTGAATAATCACCCCTGGATATTCTAAATTAACTTGTTAATTACGCCTAAATCTAGTCGGATTTATCCGACTTCTGCTATGAGACGGGGGTTTTGAACCCCTGTCTCTTCTCTATACCTATTAGATGGGGGCTTTTATCTCTACCCTAGGATAGATGACAAACTTACAGTTATTCTAAAGAGACAATCTAAGAGGATGTTTGATAAGTTTTCAACAGGTAATTTTTATCTTAGGGAATGGGGAACAGGGAACAGGGAACACCGAAGGATTGGTGAACAGGGAATAGGGAATAGGGAATAGGGAATGGGAAGGATTGGTGAACACGGTATGTATGGCTAACGCCACGCTATCGCTATCGACTTCGCTCACCGACCGCACAAAAAACAATAAAATCCAGTCCCCTCCTCTTACAAGGACAAGACTTGGTGGACAAGGTGGACAAGGTGACAAGGGAGAAAAACAGTACAAAGTCTGTATTTTTAGTAAGAAAAATAGCCCCTTAAAAGACCATTGTCC